>JBDRZF010000114.1:0-2516 GCA_039803805.1 Caldifarciminota bacterium | reverse complement strand
ATATACTCATCATAGGAATAAAAATTTTCAACATTTATCCAATAGTCCTCATCTTTTATATGAGGATTTGCATCTGCATAAATTTTAGCAAAGGATTTGTAATCAGAAACAGTATTTTCAATTGTTTTATTTGAAATAAAATGGGAAAATAAAAAAATGCCTTCAGAAAAAAAGAAAATTTTTGCAACCTCTTTTTCATTTAGAATATAAGTTCCGCTTCCTGGAATTATACCTGAAAATCCTGCATATATAAAGGGATTTTTAAATAGAAGATTTATAAGAATAAAAATCTTCATTCTTCCTCCTTCTTTATCACACAAGCATCAACAATAAAGTCTTCCCCTTTCAATTTGATAAGTCTTACACCTTTTGCATTTCTTTTTAATTTCTTTATATTTGAAATCTTAATTTTTAAAATATTCCCTTCTTTGGTCATTAAGAGAAGTTCACCTTCTTTTTGAGCAGATTTCATCCAAGCAACTTTTCCTGTGCTTCCATCTATTCTATGTAAAAGAACACCCTTCCCACCTCTGTGGGTAACTCTCACTTCTTCAGGGTCAAATCTCTTACCAAATCCATTAGATGTTAGAGAAATAATTTCTTCTCCTTCTTTTACAAGAGTTCCTCTTACAACCTCTTCATCTTTTTCTACTTTTATTCCCCTAACACCATAAGCATTTCTTCCCATAGGCCTTATTTCAGAAGAATTTATTTTGATTCCAAGTCCTGTATTCTTTATAAACATAATTTCATCTTTTTCACCAACTTTTAAAACATCAACAAGTTCGTCTTGCTCAGGCAGTGTAATTCCTATAATTCCTCTTTTACCTGCATTTTTAAATTCAGAAAGAGTTGTTTTCTTTATAGTTCCCATTTTGGTTATAAAGAAAATATATTCCTTTTCATTCCATTCAGAAATAGAAAGCATATCAACGATTTTTTCATTCTTATTTAAAAGGAAAAATGAACTTACATGCTTACCTTTACTTTGGAGTCCTCCTTCTGGCAACTCAAATCCCCTCGCGGAATAGACTTTTCCTTTTTGTGTAAAGAAAAGTATATAATCGTGGGTATCACATGTAAAAATTACTTTTGGAAAATCTCCTTCATATAAAAATAAACTTGCCCCTATTCCTCCCTTTTTTTGTGTTCTTATTGAATAGGCAGGGACTCTTTTTATAAATCCTGATTCTGTTAAAATAACCGTTATTCTCTCCTTTTGAATCAAATCTTCAATATCAATTTCTTCTGGTTCTTTTTCCAATATCTCTGTTCTTCTTTCATCTCCATATTTTTCAGCAATTTCCTTAAGTTCATTTTTAATTATCTCCATTAAAAGTTTTCTGCTTTTTAAAATAGACCTGTATTTTTCTATATCTTTTATAAGCAAAGCATATTCCTCTTCAATTTTTTCCCTTTCAAGCCTTGTAAGATTTTGAAGTTTCATTTCAAGAATAGCTTGGCTCTGTTTATCTGTGAGTTTGAATTCCTTCATAAGAGATAATTTTGCTTCTTTTGGCTCACCTGATTTCTTTATAATATTTACAACTTTATCAATATTTGCAATCGCTATTTTAAATCCTTCTAAAATATGAGCCCTCTCCTCTGCCCTTTTAAGTAAAAAAGAAATCTTCCTTCTTGTAACTTCTTCCCTGTGTTTTAAATAAAGGGAGAGCATCTCTTTAAGGGTTAAAATCTTTGGTTCATTATCACTCAAAGCAAGCATTATTATACCAAAAGATGATTCAAGGGGTGTAAGTTTATAAAGTAAATTCAAAACCACCTCCTCATTTACACCTCTTTTAAGTTCTATGACAACTCTAATTCCATCTCTATCAGACTCATCCCTTAAATCTCCTATTCCCTCAATTTTCCTTTCCCTAACAAGATTTGCAATTCTTTCAACAAGAGCCGCTTTATTCACCTGATACGGAATTTCTGTTATAATTATTTTTTTATGACCATGTGCACCTTCCTCAATTTCTACTCTTCCCCTTAAAACAATTCTTCCCTTACCTGTTAAATATGCCTCTTTTATTCCCTCTTTACCAAGGATGATTCCACCTGTGGGAAAATCAGGACCCTTTATAAAATCAAGCAATTTCTCATCAGGTATGTCAGGATTATCTATGATTGAAATTAAAGCATCTACAACCTCTTTGAGATTATGGGGAGGTATATTTGTTGCCATTCCAACTGCGATACCCGAGGAACCATTTACAATTAAATTTGGAAACTTTGAGGGTAAAACTACTGGCTCTTTTAATTTGCCATCAAAATTTGGAACAAAATCAACAGTCTCTTTATCAATGTCTTCAAGCATTAGAACAGCAAATGGTGAAAGTTTTGCTTCTGTATACCTGTAAGCAGCAGGAGGGTCGCCATCAATGGAACCAAAATTACCCTGTCCTATAATTAAAGGATATCTTAATGAAAAATCCTGTGCCATCCTTACAAGTGCATCATAAACAGCCATATCTCCATGAGGATGATACTTACCAAGAACTTCTCCAACA
>JBDRZF010000113.1:0-4896 GCA_039803805.1 Caldifarciminota bacterium | reverse complement strand
TTTAATTTCAATTTTATAATTTCCGGGCGGCAAAAAAAGAGTTTGATTAGAAAAATATTTTTCTTTGTTTATTAAAAGTTCGGCGTTTTTAGGTTCTACTTGAGCGAAAAATTTGGCAAAAACGCTGTTGAGCTTAAAGAAAAATTTGTTTTCTTTATTCTCTTCGACATTTATATCTTGTTCTATATCGGCGTAACCAGATTTAATTAGTTTTAACTTATATTTACCGGGAGTTAAGAAAAATTGCTTGTTAGTTTCGCCGCGTTGAGCGTAATTTAAAAAAATTGTCGCTCCTTCAGGCTCTGAATTAATTTCGACTAAAATAGGTTCCACAGGCTCAAGAGTAAATTTGAACAAATTCTTTTTTTCGTTTACTTCAATTTCTGCAGAGATAGATCGAAAACCTTCTTTTGAAATTGTTATTTGGTATTTGCCTGGCTTTATTAGAAAAGGCGGCTCGCCTTCAAGTTTAAGTCCGTTTATTTCTATAGCGGGATTTTCGACATTCGTTTCAATATTAACTGGTATTCCCTGACCTATTGGTTTATCGGCCGCTAAAGTTAAGGACCAAACTTGCCCGCTTTTTAGCTTGATGCCATAATCGTAGAGAATTATTTTTAAAGGAGATTTATGAAAATCTAAAAATTTTATAAAAATTTTTTCGTTGAAAAAAGTGGAAATCGGCCTTATATTAACATCCTTTTTTAATGAATCTTTATCTTTATTACGGGGAGACATATCATACTCACCCATTGGTTCGCTAAAAAGGCTTATGATTGTAAAATCTAAATTTGTTCCATTACCAGTGCTAAATCCAGCAATGTATAAATTACCATCTTGACCATAGATGATTTTTCTTGAGTCGTCATAATAGTTAGCCGGTCCATTATATCTATATATCCATCTTACCTCACCTGATGGTGACAAACTTAAAGCCATAATATCACCATAAATTCCGCCTTCGCTTCTTCCAGCAGCATAAATATTTCCTATTTGATCATTAGTAATTGAAAAACCAATATCTCCATCCTCTACTCTATGAATCCATCTTTGAGAACCATCTGTTTTTAAACTAAGCACTATAAAAGAAAAAGTAGGGTCATTACTAAAACCCGTGACATAAATATTTCCGTCCATATTATAAATAATTTCATTTCCCCAATCCCAACCATGAGCCGGTCCGTCATATCTATATATCCAATTTAAATTTCCGTCATTTTTAAGACTTATAACAATTAAATCAGCATAATTTTCATCACTATGACTCCTACCTGTAACATAAATATTTCCATCTAAACCATAAACTATATGATAACCATAATCCCAAGGTGCATTCTGAGAGGGCCCATTATATATGTACCTCCATATTTCTTGCCCTGATGAAGAATTCAAACTTACAACAAAAATGTCCTCTTGAGTACCGCTGGCACAACGATATCCCGTGGCATAAATGTTTCCATCTAATCCATAAGTGATAGAAGAGCATCCACCTTGATCATAGGGGTTGGCATAAATCCAGCGCAAAGAGCCAAGCGAATTAAAACTTGCGACCATAAACATCCCATTATAGATACCTCCTATATAAATATTGCCATCTTGACCATAAATAATTGAACTCAAATCGGAAGCATCAGGGAAAATGTATTCCCATTTTTTTTGTCCATTAGGATTTAGGCTTATGATTATACCGTGTGACATTTCATCATCTAACCAGGTATAACCTGCGATATAAACATTTCTATTCGCGTCAACTGCAATTGAAATACCTCCATCATCATACTGAGATGAAGAAGTATAAATCCATTCCTGTTCTCCTGAATTTTTTAAACTTACAACTAAAATATCTCGTCCTGATCCCACGTGATAACAACTGCCAACAGCGTATACATTCTCATTACTATAAGCAATTGAAAGAGCTCTGTCCTCACCATGTGCAGAGCCATCATATCTATAAATCCATCTTTCTTGCTGTGCCAAAAGTACAAATGGAATGAATATTTTTAATATTATTGTTCTCATCTTTTTTCCTCTTTTATTTAATTTTCAAAATTTTTAAACTTTTCCTTTTAAATTTGCCAAAATAAATCCCTCCCTTTAAATTACATTCATAAAAGGATATTTTTCTTCCATCTATTGAATAAACAATTGATTCTTCTTTAGAAAAATTATAAAATGAGAGAGTAAATCTTTCTTTAGAATTTACAGGTGTTTTTACATATCTTTTATAGTAAATATCATCATCAAGAATTTCTCCTCCTATAGGAGTATTTAAAAATACAAGATGATAAGTGTCTCTTTTAGTTATCGTAAAAGGGGTTGCAGGACCTTTGGGATAAGGATAAGAGGGAGTTAGGAAAGTGTCCTCTGACCAATTTATTCCATCAACAGATTTTGCCAAATAAAGGCGAAGTTGTGTATCATATTTCCATATATTAAAAAGAACTAATTTTTCACCATCAAAAGAAATATAATGATTGAAACTGCTTCTTAATGAATCTATTAAGCCGTTTGCTATTACTTCTTGTGAAAAATTTTGCCCACCATTTGTTGATTTTGCAACAAATAGTTTACCTCTATAAATGGGTGAACCAAATCCAGGGTGAATTCCCCAAGTCACATAAACATTATTTACGCTATCAACTGCTATCTTTGGAACTGTTGCCCTTTGGGTAATTTGATTCAATTTAATAAAAGGTTCCCATTGGTTCCCATTATTAAGTCCTCTTTTATAATAAATATTACCGGAAAGAGTGCCGGTTGTATCTCTTAAACAAACCAAATGAAGATTTCCGAATTTATCTTTAATAAACTGAAAAAAAACGATTGAAGAGAGTTGAGTTGAAGTATTTAAAATATTTTTATGCCATGTAATACCGCCATCTATTGATCTTGCATAGGCAAGAGTAACATTATATCCAAGATCATTTCCTGTATATAAACAATGAATTATATTTTCTTCATCTACAAACATATAAAGACAATTTCCAAACCCAATCGTAGAAACATTATTCCATGTTTCTCCTCTATCAGTAGATTTATAAAGCACAGTGTAATAATTTCCACCTATGTATTGTGTAAAGGCAAGATAAAGAATACCGTTTTGATCTGCACTTATATTAGGTGAAGATGCATCAAAGGGGAAAACTTTTTTCTGTGACTCAAAACTCATTCCGCCATCTAAGGAACGAGAAAAGTAAATAAAATGATAAGGTAAAGATTCCTTTACCCACACTACAAAAACACCGTTATTTTTATCTAATGTCAAAACATTTCCCTCATATATATGCACATAATTTCCAGGGCTATCCGAAATTTTAATTTCTGGCTCCCAGCCTGAGAAAAGATAAAAAAGTATCATATAAACCATTTTTCACCTCCTATTTGATTTTTAAAAATTTGAAATTTTTCCCTTTTATTTTTAAAATATAAATTCCCTCTTTTAAATTTTTATCTGATATTCTTTGTCCTGCTAAATTAAAAAGTGTGAGAGGTTCGTATTGGACTAAATTTTTGAATATAAATTTATAGCCAATTTTTGGCTCCTTCACATTTACATACTCATCTAATGCATAAACTTTTCTATCCTGAGAACCAAAAACTATTTCTGGAAATCCATCATTGTCTATATCTCCGATTGCAGGAGAAGATTTAACACAAGAATCTGTATGGAATACCCATAGCTGCGAGCCATATCGGTTCACACAATATACATCATACTGGTCAGTTCCTGCTATTATTTCAAGATAACCATCACCATTTATATCACATAAAGAAGGAGCAGAATTAAAATCTAAACCTAAGCCAAAGGTCCATAAAAGGGAACCATTGTTTCCTTTAAAAGCATGCAGTCCTGTGGATGTCCCTGTGATATAGCTCTCAGAACCTATAATAACTTCGGGTATACCATCAAGATCAATATCTCCTATTGCGGGTGCTCCCCCTACGATTCTTATTTCCCCGCCGGATCCCAATTGATAAACCCATTTTATAGAACCTGTGTTTGATAAACAGAAAACTCTCCCTTCCCATGTACCAAAAACTATTTCTAATTTATTATCATTGTCTAAATCAGCTATAGCAGGTGCTGAAATCCAAAAAGTAGCTGGATTAGATACATAATATGTCCATAATATAGAACCATCCTCTCCATTGATTGCGTAAACATAGCCGTTTGAAGAGCAAGCAATTACCTCCAATTTACCATCTTCATCTATATCTGCAATTGCTGGAGAAACCCTGACTCCTGCTACAAATTGCACTTTCCATAATTCACTTCCATCTTCTCCATTTAGACAGTATACATATTGTCCGTTTTGCCATCCACCAAATACTATTTCCAGTTTCCCATCATTATCTAAATCTGCAAAATTAACAGGGCTTATAATCTGGTCTTGTATTTGACGCTGCCATAGGATAGAACCATCTTCTCCATTCAGACAATGCACAGCATATCCGTTGGAAGGAACCATTATTTCCATCTTCCCATCCAAGTCAAAATCAGCAACACCACAGTCAGAGTGAATCCTATAAGGAGAAAGATTTTTATCCCACAGAATAGAACCATCTTCCCCCTTTATACATACAACATGATCGTTTACTGTTCCAATAATCACTTCCATATTCCCGTCATTATTCACATCTTCTATAACACATCCAGCATCTATTCTTAAAGATGGTTGAACAGACCATTTTAAAATATATTGATTTATCCTGCCCACCAATCTTGATAACCCTGTATTTTCCTTGTCATAATGAAACATAGGCCAATTTCTTTGATGAGAATAAAGAAAAATATTTAAAATTAAGAGCCACTCCAATTTTTTCATTCTATACCTCCTATTTTTATTAATTTAATCCTGCCAATTTCTTTTTTGTTAGAAAAGATTTTAAGGAAAT
>JBDRZF010000112.1:0-4917 GCA_039803805.1 Caldifarciminota bacterium | reverse complement strand
ATTGAAATAAGGTTTCATGGAAGAGGTGGGCAGGGTGCTGTTATTGCTTCAAAGATTCTTGCAGTTTCTTTATTTAAGGAAGGCAAAAAGGTTCTTGCATATCCACAGTTTGGGGTTGAAAGAAGAGGTGCGCCTGTCCTTGCTTTCTTGAGAATACAGGAAAAAGATGAAGAGATAATTCTGCGTTCAGGAATTTATAATCCTGATCATGTTATTGTTCTTGATCCTGTTTTAATGCAAACAGTGAATGTTTTTGAAGGGATAAAAGAAGGCGGTTCTGTGCTTATAAATTCAAAATCTTTACCTTCTGAAATCAAAGCGCCCTTTAAATTAAAAATTGCGACAGTTGATGCAAACTCTATTGCTATTAAATATGGACTTGGTTCAAAAACAGAGCCAATTGTTAACACTGCTATACTTGGTGCATTTATAAGAATAACAGGATTATGTAAGTTAGAAAGTTTACTTGAAGCAATTGAAGAGGAAGTTCCTGTAAAAGTGGAAGAGAATAAAAAGGCTGCACAGGAAGCCTTTGAAAAAGTTTTTTTAAAGGAGGATTAAATGAATGAAGAAAAAATTAAATTTGAAAAACTAAGTGATTATCCTGAAATACCAATTTCTACAGCAACAACAAAACATAATAAAACAGGAAGTTGGAGAAATTTAAGACCCGTGATAAAAAATAAATCTGCTCCCTGTTCAAAAGCATGTCCAACAAATACTTTAATTCCTGAATATTTCAATTTTTTTATTGATGAGAATATAAAAGAGGCTGGAAGGATTTTAACTTTACATAATCCATTTCCTTCAATAACAGGAAGAGTTTGTCCTGCTTTTTGTCAGACTGCTTGTAATAGAAGGAAATTTGATGAGAGGATATCAATAAGAGAAATTGAGAGGGTTGTTGGTGATTTATATTTGCCATATAAAATTGAGCAAAAGCCAAAAGAAGAAAAAGATAAGAGGATAGCAATTATCGGTGCAGGTCCTGCTGGTCTTTCCTGTGCCTTTTATTTAAGGAAAATGGGTTATAAGGTTATAATTTTTGAGAAAGAAGAAAAGGCAGGAGGAATTTTAAGATACGGAATTCCTGAATATAGATTGCCAAAAAAAATCCTTGATAAGGAAATTGAAATACTTATAGAGATGGGCATTGAATTTGAATTTAAAAAGGAACTGGGTAAAGATATAAATGTTTATGATTTAAAAAAGGATTTTGATGCAATATTTATAGGAATAGGTGCTCATGTTGAAAAGAAAATGGGGATAGAAGGGGAGGAGAATTTTATTTCAGGTTCTCAATTTTTAAAAGAAGTTTCTCTTGGAAAAAGGGAACCTCCTGGTAAAAAAGTTGCAGTGGTTGGTGGTGGCAATGTTGCAATGGATGTTATAAGAACACTTTTAAGGATGGGAGCAAAGCCTGTTTTACTTTATAGAAGAACTGAAAATGAAATGCCTGCGTTAAAAGAAGAAATAGAGAAAGCAAAGGAAGATGGAATAGAGTTTAGATTTTTGACATTACCTGTAAAAGCAAGAAAGGAAAATGATAAAATAGTTTTAACAAATATAAAGATGAAACTTGGTGAGCCCGATAAATCAGGAAGAAGAAGACCTGTTCCAATTGAAGGCTCTGAAGAAGATGAAGTTTTTGATGCAGTTATAACTGCAATAGGTGAAGAAAGTGATAGAGCATGTGTTCCTCCTGAAATTCTTGGAGAGGATGGATGGGTATATGCAGATAAAAGGACTGGTGCAACAAAAATTTCCGGGGTTTTTGCAGGAGGAGATTTTGTTCAAGGACCTTCCACTGTTGTTGAAGCCTTTGGATGGGGAAGGAAAAGTGCAGAGGCAATAGATAGATATTTAAAAGGTGAAGAAGTTTTAAAAGTAGAGTCCCCAGAAAAAACAGTTTCCTTTATGCAGATTCAAATGGAATATTTTGAAAAGAAAAATGCATTAAGGCCAAAAGAACTATCACCTTCTGAAAGAATAAAATCCCTTGAGATAGAAGAAAACCCTGGATTTACAAAAGAAGAGGCACTTGAAGAGGTTTTAAGATGTTTTTCCTGTGGTGTGTGTAATTCCTGTGGAATATGTTATTCCTATTGCCCTGATGCAGCAATATTATGGATAAATGAAAAACCCGAAGTTGATTATAATTATTGTAAGGGATGTGGAATATGTGCAAAAGAATGTCCAAGAGGAATTATAACAATGGTAGAGGAGGAATAAATGAAAAATTTAAAAGTTATAATGGGGAATCATGCCTTATCTTATGGTGCAAAACTTTCAAGGGTTGAAGTGATTTCTGCATATCCTATAACTCCACAAACTCAGGTTGTTGAACTTCTTTCTGAGATGGTTGGGAGCGGTGAACTTAATGCAAGATTTGTTAATGTAGAATCAGAGCACTCGGCACTTGCTGTTTGTATAAGTGCATCAATAGCAGGTGCAAGGGCATTTACTGCTACTTCTGCTCAGGGACTTGCTTTAATGCATGAACTTTTACACTGGGCATCTTCTGCAAGAACACCTATTGTCATGGGTGTTATAAACAGGGCAATGGCAACTCCATGGTCAATATGGACCGAGCAAACAGATTCCCTTTCCCAGAGAGATACAGGCTGGATGCAAATTTATTGTGAATCAAATCAGGAAGTTCTTGATAGTGTTATTTTAAGTTATAAAGTAGGGGAAAGGGTTTTTCTTCCCACAATGATAGTTCTTGAAGCATTTGTTTTATCACATACTTCAGAACCTGTTGAAATTCCAGACCAGAAAATTGTTGATGATTTTTTACCACCTTATAAAAATCCTCTTGCTTTAAATCCTTCAAATCCAAGAGCAATTGGTGCTGTTACATCACCAGATTTTTATATGGAATTCAGATATAAAATTCAAAAGGCGATGGAAGAAGCAATAGATATTATTAAAGAGGAAGGGAAAAAATTTGAAGAAAGATTTGGAAGATACTGGGGGCTTGTTGAATCCTTCTTTGCAGAAGATTCAGAAATAGTGATAGTTTGTGCAGGTGCATATTCATCAACAGTTAAATACGCTGTTAAAAAGATGAGAGAAAATGGAAAAAATATTGGTGTTTTAAGGGTAAGGGTTTTCAGACCATTCCCTTATGATGAAATGAGAAAATATCTTGTTGGTAAAAAAGTTATAGTTCTTGATAGAAATATTTCCTTTGGTGCAGGTGGAATATTTTTCCAGGAAATAAAATCTGCGCTTTTTGGACAGAAGAAAACAAAATGTGCAGGTTATATTTTAGGACTTGGTGGAAGAGATATAACGCCTTCAACTATTGAAGAGATAGTTTCTGATTTTTTAAAGAGGAAAAAGTTTGAAGAAGTAAACTTTTGGGGGTTAAAGAAATGAAATTTTATTTTGAAGAAATTAAGGAAACAAAAGGAGAAGAATTTTTAAATCCAGGAATTCTTTCCTGCCAGGGATGTGGTGCGCCAATTGCGATGAGGCATGTTTTAAGGGTTCTTGGTAAAAATACAGTATTTGCAATTCCTGCATGTTGCTGGACAATAATAGATGGCAATTATCCTATGCATTCTTTAAAGGTTCCTCTTTTGCATGTTGCCTTTGAAACAGCAGCAATCTCTGCTGTTGGACTGAAAGCAGGTCTTGAAGCAAAAGGATTTAAAGATGTTAATGTTGTTGCATGGGCTGGTGATGGTGGAACATATGACATAGGTATTCAGGCACTATCAGGTGCAGCAGAAAGGGGTGATGATATAATCTATATTTGCTATGATAACGAAGCGTATATGAATACAGGAATACAGAGAAGCGGTGCAACTCCTTATAAAGCATGGACAACAACAACTCCTTATACGCGACCTAATCCAAGACCTAAAAAAGATATAATAGGGATAATGGCTGCTCATAGAATTCCTTATGTTGCAACAATTTCAATTGCCTATCTTGATGATTTGATGAGAAAAGTGAAAAAGGCAAAAGAATTAAAAGGCAGAGGAGTTAGATTTCTTTTAATCTATTCTCCCTGCCCACCTGGATGGAGACTCCCTTCTTCAGAAATCACCATAAAGATTTCAAGGCTTGCCGTTGAAACAAATTTCTTTCCCCTTTATGAAATAGAAGATGGTGAAAGATATACACTAAATTTTATACCAGATAAAAAGCCACTAAAAGAATTTATAAAAATTCAAGGAAGATTTAAACATTTATCTGATGAAGAAATAGAAGAGATGGAAAAAGGTGTTCAAAAGAATTTTGAAAGGCTTTTAAATCTTCATAAATTAACTCATGGAACCTTAAATAATATTCCAAAAGGTTTTTATAAATAATTTTGATTTAAACTCATTTGTGAGTTATAATAATTACTTAATAAAATGTGGGATACATTAATATTAAAAGAAAAAGAAATAGAAAAAATTCAAAGTATGATAGAAGAATTTACATTGAGAAGTGGTGTATATTCAGCAATGCTCAGTACATTAAGTGGCCAATTAATCGCCTCTTCTGGATTTAAAGATACTTTTACTCTCTTAGCCATTTCAGCCCTATGTGCAGGTATATTTCAGAGTACAAAAGAATTAGCAAGAATTGTTGGTGAAAAGGGTTTCAGGATTTTTTATCAAGAAGGAAAAAAATGGAATATATATTATATACTTTTAGAGGGGGATTTCTTTCTTGCAGCCTTTTTTGATGACAGGACAATTCTTGGTATAGTTGATACGCAGGCAAAAAGATTTTTGAAAAAATTTAATGAAGTTTTAAAAGAAATATATGGCTAATCCAAATCCAAAATATTCTTTTGAAAATTTTTATGTATATGAAGGTGTGAGGCTTGTTTATGCTGCCTGTGATGCAGTTTTGAAAAACAAAGGTATGTTCAATCCTTTATACATATATGGAGAAGAGGGAATGGGTAAAACA
>JBDRZF010000111.1:0-5010 GCA_039803805.1 Caldifarciminota bacterium | reverse complement strand
TAAGTTTAAAAAATAAATTCCAGTTTTATTATAAAGATTCACCTTTCTTCCTGTTAAATCAAATACAGAGATTTCATCTGAATTTTTAAAATGAGATGAAAAATTTTTCTCTTTAATTTTTATTAAAACCATTCTTGCAAACCATGCATCATCAGTGGAATTATCAGGTGCGGGATGACACCACGCTACTCCTGCAACCCCATTTTTAACATCAATTGCATTATAATCTCCGATAAAGGTTTGCCATACAGGTGGCTTTGTATAATCATTTACTTTCATACTTTGAGAAAAACTTGCTCCGTGATCTTCTGAATATGCATAATAAACATCAAGATTATAACCACCTGTTCTTGTATCATACCATATTACATGAATTTTTCCATTCTCATCGCAAGATATCCACGGGAAAAATTGATGTCCCTGCGTGATATCATTTACCCTTACAGGTGTGCTGAAACTTGCTCCTCCATTGGTTGACTTTGTAAAATAAATATCCCAGTTTGTTCTTCCAGGGTCGGTTGATTGATAAACAATATAAATATATCCTGTATTCATATCAATATCCATTGAAGGTATTGCATAACATCTCCATGGTAAAAGATTGTCATTTACATAAAGGTCAGCAACATGAACTTTTGGCAAGAATGTATTCCCGCCGTCCGTAGATTTTCTTATCCATATTCCTTCGTCATATTGTGAATTTTGTGGATAATCAAGTCCCCACATAACATATATTTCTCCATTAGGTCCTTTTTTTGGCATTGAGCCATTTCCCGATGTATTTATCAATACAGGAGATGAAAAAGAGGCGCCCCCATTTGTTGATTTCCTGAAAAAAACATCAAATCCTGGACCACCAGCATAGGTTAAAAGAATTGTATCATTATATGCACTTATCCATGGTTTATCATCAAAATATGAATCATTTGTAACATTTATTGAATTGGTCCATGTTGTTCCACCATTCGGTGAAATCAAAAGACCTATATCTCCTGTCCATGTTTGTCTGTTAAAGGTAATAAACGCAAAGTATAAAGTATCTCCTTTTCCCCAGGCAAGAACTGGGTCGCCCTGTTCAGGATACCACAGTCCATTTGCAGGAAGTTGATTATTTGACCATGTTTTTCCTGAATCAACAGAATATGACATTCCAACAGTTACATTTGTATTTCCTCTGTAATCATTCCATCCGGCAGCAATCTTCGCTCCTTTTATTACACAAGTTAGTTCATTCTGCGGTTTTCCATCAGGGGGAGTAATTAGATCAATATTCGGTTCAAATGGTGGAGAATTTTTTATTTCATAAAATTCAATTTCCTTTTTTAATTTTTCAATATATTTTTCATTTTTTATTGCTTCAAATATTTCTCTTTCCAATTTCCCATTTGATTTTCTTTCTTCATAAACAGGTGGTATAAAAATTTTTTCAGGATATCCAAGAACCTTAATGTATGAATCAATCTCTAAAATTGTGCTTTCTCTCTTTTCTTTTAATTTTATTTTAATTTCAAATAAAAGTTCTTTCCATATTTTCTTTACTATTTTATCGCAATCTTCAAGAATTATGTATTCTTCTATATTTTTTTCAATTCTACCTTTCATAATGTATGTATCTTCTTTTTTCTCAGCATAAAAATTTTTAAGAAGTATTTCTTCTATTCTCTTTTTTTCTGTTTTTAAAGAAAACACCAATCCCCATATTGTGATAAATAGTATTTTCATTTTTTCCTCCTTTTAATGATTTAATCATATGGTTTTTGGTAAAATAAATTCAAATTTAAATTACATTAAATAATTGTAAATGATAAAAATAGTAAGGGAAAAAATTGCTTTCATTTTATTCTTTTAAAATTTTGTTATTTTAAGATAAATTTTCCTGTAACTTTTTCCTTTTGGGTTTCAAGATTTAAAAAATATATTCCTGAAGAAATCCCTATTCTATCCAATTTTAATTCATATTTACCCCTTAAATTTTCATTAAACAGTTTATAAACTTCTCTTCCTGTTATATCAAAAATTCTCAAAGTTGTTGATGATTTATAAGGAATTTCATATATTATATTTTTACCATTCCAGAAAATTTTTGCTTTTTCATATTTTAAACTCCTATCAAACTCTTTTATCCCAACCTCTCTAATTCCCATTAACATTTTAATAGTGGAAGGACCTCCCTGTCCCTGCGATGCAAACCCAGGGTCGTCATCAAAGTAAACTCCCCAGTATACTAAATCAAGATTTCCAGTATTAGGAATTATGGGTGAAATTACAGGAAATGTTAACCAGTCATTATTGTCACTTCCCGGCACATTATCACTTTCTAAAAGAATTTCCTCTGTCCATGTTGCTCCATTATCCACTGATCTTGCAAGAATTATTCTTGTTGGAGCAAGTGTGTCATTCGTTGAGCTGATTACAAATCTTCCTGGCTCTTGTATTGCTTCCTCCCATATTGCATATAGAGTTCCATTTATTCTTTCTTGACCAATCTGGCTTCTTCCGGCACGCACATCACATTCATAATAATAGTTAGAGAGTGTTTTGATATGGTGAATTGAATATAAATTGGTTTGTGGATTGTAAGAAAAATGTAATACATAAACAGGGTAAAAATTTGAAGAGTAATATTGAGTAAAAATGATAAGATGTATGTTTTTGCTTTTATCAATGAATAAATTTTCAGTTAATCCTGATGATAAGTATGGGTATCCATTTTGCATAAGTATTTGTGTTATATTAATCATTATTGGCATTCCACCATAATACATATCTCCTTCCATTGTATCAATAAGCATGATCATATCATAAGTGGTTATCGCTCTACGGTATATCACAGCAAGCACTCTTGAAAATGGATCAGCATAAAACCCATAAAAAGGACCACCACCTTCTGTTTCAAGAGGAATATATCCATCCCAGGAGGGATTGTTCAAATCACGAATTCTATTATACATAATTGCATAAGGAATACCACTCATATGCCCGTCATAATCAGTAAATATCTTATGTAAATATCCACTCATTGTACTTCCTACATGTGGCCATACTTCATTTATCTCCGGTCCAGAAACATGAACATATTCTCCTGAGAAGTTTCTTGGATCAAATGGAGTATCAGGCCACCATACATCACCTGTATAATTAGTAGGATCCATATGAGCAGTGAATACAGGATGATAAAGATATGTAGCATTTCCATAAATTACTGCCATGTTTCCATATCTACTCCTATTAACTGGCAAATAGGGTGTATCAGGTGGTCTTACCCATTGGTTATTATTTATATCAAAAAAATTCCAGACCCGATATCTTCCAGTTATTCCTGGTGGGTCCTGGAACATCATTGTTCCGTATACACCCCTTATCGGTTCATCAAAAATTGTCCACAACAAAGTTGGGGTTGAGGCTACTCCCTGAAAATCACAGTTTGAGTTATAATTTACAATTGCCTCGGTTATGGTGTCATATATTATTTCAACAGAGGATTGGAGGATAGAAAAATCTTTTTGGTTTGTGGCATTCGCAGATACTTTTATATAAGATAAAGCGATTAAATTCCCCATTGTTATGATATTTATTAAACCTCTTTTCATCTTTCACCCCCTGAATTATTTTTAAAATTTTAATAAAAAATCAAAATTCTTTTCAATCCATATGCAACTTTTATATAAATTCCTTTATAATTTTATTTTAAACAGGAGGATTTATGAAATTTTTTATTCTTTTATTTCTTGTAATCAATAATGGAAAAATAATAAGGGATGAAAAATTGCTTCCCAAGTTTATGACAGATGAGGAAATTTTGAAATCTTTTGAAATCGGTAAATATCTTCAAAAAGGTCCTCCACCTTCTTATCCTGTAAGAACCCATACAGAATATGAGAGGGTTCAATGTGTTTTTTTTAGGTGGCCTTATTCTTCTTCCTGGAATTATATGTGGAGAGAAATGATAAGAGAGGTTTCTGAGGTAACAAAAGCATATATCATAACTGCATATCCATCTGATACAACTTCTATAAAGAATTATCTTTTGCAGGGTGGAGTAAATATTGATTCAGTTAGATTTTTTATTGTTTCAACAAATTCTGTATGGATAAGAGATTATGGTCCATGGAGTATTTATGTAGAAAATGGTTCTCTTTCAATAATTGATTTTATTTATAATAGACCAAGACCACAGGATGACTCATTTCCTTCAAAGTTAGGGCAGGCATGGAATTTACCTGTTTATTTGCCCGATCTTGTCCATCCAGGTGGAAATTTTATGGTTGATGGTAATGGTGTTGGATTTTCAACAGAACTTATATACCAGGAAAACAATTTGACTCCTTCACAGATTGCCCAGATTATGAAGGACTATCTTGGTCTTGAAAAATTTGTTGTCGTTCCAAGAATTTTATATGAATATACAGGCCATATAGATATTTTTGCGAAAATTTTAAATGATACCCTTGTTATGGTTGGAAAATATGATAATCCAAATGACCCAAACTATGCAAGACTGAATCAGATTGCTGATTCAATATCCCATGTCCAAAACCTTGATGGAAAATATTTTAAAGTTGTAAGAATTATAATGCCAGAATCTTTTTCCCCTTCTCATACAACAGGTGCAACTTATCTAAATTCCCTTTTTGTAAATGGTAAGATTCTTGTTCCAATATATGGATTACCTCAGGACCCCGAGGCATTACAGGTTTATCAACAGGCACTTCCTGATTATGAAGTTATTGGAATAAATTGTTCTGCAATGGTGGGCTCAGGTGGTGCGATTCACTGTGTTACAATGGGTTTTGCCCCAAAGGATTTTTTGCCACCCGAGGTAATCCATAATCCATTACAGGATACATCAATTTCATACTGGCCACTCACAGTTTTTGCAGAGGTTTTTGATAATTTAAAAGTTTATAGAGTTTATCTGATATATAATATAAATCATCAAGATTCAACTATGTTAAGAATGCTTAAAGTAGAAAACACTGATAGTTTTTATAGAGAATTTGAAGGTAATGT
>JBDRZF010000110.1:0-5035 GCA_039803805.1 Caldifarciminota bacterium | reverse complement strand
AAAAAAAAGAGATAGAGAAAATATGTTTTTCTCTTTCAAAACTCATATGGGAAAACCTCTCTATAATTAAAAAAATACACGAAGAGGTTGGGGAAATTGATCTTTTAAATGCAAAGGTTATTTTTTCAGAAAAAATCAGAGGGAATGAGCCTCTTTATAGTAAAAAAAGATTTTTTAGTTTAAAGAATGTTTATCATCCATTACTCTATCTTTCAAAAAATGATGTCGTCCCTTATAATTTTGATTTACCAGAAGAAGTTGATATATTCATAATATCAGGACCAAATGGTGGTGGTAAAACAGTTTTTCTTAAAACACTTGGAATAATAATAAATATGCTTAAATATGGCATACCAGTTCCTGCTTCTTCTTCCTCCCATTTTTATTTACCAAAGAAAATATATGGAATTGGTTTTGAAACGCGAGGTTCTATAGAAGAGGGAGAATCAAATTTTACTTCTCATTTAAAGTCTTTTAAAGAAATATTAGAAGAGGATGATAATGATATTCTTGTTCTTGTTGATGAATATATGGCCTCTACCGATCCTCAAGAAGCTTCTGCACTTGGTTTTTCAATTATAAAAGAGTTTTTAAATAAGGGAATAAAAGGGTTTTTTGTAACCCATTTAAATGGAATAAAAATTCTTGCCTTCAAAGAAATGGATAATAAGATTAAGAATGTTTCTTTTGGTTTTGATAGGGTAAAAATGGCACCTACCTACAAACTCAGTATGGATAGGTTTGAAGAAAGTTATGCCTTTGAAATTGCAGAAAAGGTTGGCATTAAAAAAGAAATCATTGAAAGGGCAAGAAATTATGAGATGGATGTGAATAAAATTTTAAAAGAAATGAAAGAAAAAGTAGAACTTTTGGAAAGGGAATATAAAAATTTAATTGAGGAAGAGAAGAAAAAAATGGAAAAAGAAAAAGAAGAAACTAAGAAAGAAATGATGAATAAAATAATCAATATGGAAAAAGAAATTGAGCAGATAATAGAAGAGATAAGAAAAGAAAAAAGTGAAAGCAAGATTAAAAAAGCCAAAGAAAAAATAGTTTATTATAAAAAAATGGTTCAGGATAAAATTCCTAAAGAAATAAAAATAGGTGAATTTTATGAAATTGACGGATTTAAAGGCTATGGAGAGGTTATAGCATTAGAAAAAAATAAAGTTTTGGTAAAAATAGGAGATTTAAAAGTCTGGGTAGGTAAGGAAAAATTATCTCCTTTAAAAGAAAGAAAAGAGATAGAGGATAGAGAGAGTAAATTTATCTTTATTCCGCCTGTTCATAATTATTCAATATCAATAAGAGGACTTAAAAGGGAAGATGCATTATATGAAATTGAAAAATTTATATATGATTCCTATTCAAAAGGGCTCCAAGAAATAAGAATTATTCATGGAATTGGTGATGGGATACTTAAAAATGCCCTTTGGGAATATCTAAAAAAGGTTAAATTTGTACAAGAATTTTTCCATCCCCCTTATAGTGAGGGGGGTTATGGTGTAACAGTGGTTAAATTTAAAAATGATTGATTTTGGAATTGATGAAATAATTTCAAGAATTTCTCCAATTGATGTTATTTCTGAATATTTAGAATTAAAAAAAAGAGGCAAAAATTATATGGCTTTATGCCCATTCCATCCTGATAGAACACCTTCCCTTTCTTTCGATCCTGAAAGAGGACTTTTTCATTGTTTTGGTTGTGGAAAGTCGGGAAACCTTATTCAATTTATAATGGAAATTGAAGGTATTACATTTTTTGATGCGCTTAAAAAACTGGCAGCAAAAGCAGGAGTTGAGATAAAACCCACAAAGTATTCAGAAAGAAAAGCAAAGGTTTTAGATATATTGAAATGGGCAAAAGACTTTTATCATTCTATCCTTTTAAGTTCCGAGGGTGAAGAAGCAAGAAATTATTTAAAAGAAAGAAATTTAAGTATAGGAACAATTAGGAATTTTGAGTTAGGTCTTGCAACAGGTGAACCTGATAGAATTTTAAAAGAAGCAAGAAAAAGGGGAATTGATCCATCACTTCTTTTTGAAGCAGGTCTCATTGCAGAAAGCGAAGGTAATGTTTTAAAGGACTTTTTTAAAGAAAGGATTATATTCCCAATTTTCAATGTTTCAGGAACCTGTGTCGGAATGGGTGGAAGAACTCTTCCCTGGAAAAATGAAGAGCCCAAATATTTGAATTCAAAAGAGACTCCTTATTTTAATAAATCTCGCCTTTTATACGGACTCTGGCTTACAAAAGAAAATATTAAAAAAGAAGATAAAGTTATTGTTGTAGAAGGATATATGGACTTGATAAAATTATATCAATCAGGGATAAGATGCGTTGTTGCACCACTTGGAACAAGTTTGACAGAGGAACAGTGTCAAATAATTTCAAGATATACAAAGAATGTGTTTCTTTTATTTGATAATGACCCTGCAGGTAAGGCTGCTATGGAAAGGGCTATATCTCTTTCACTTAAATATTCATTAAAGCCAAAAATAGTTGAAATTGAAGATAGTAAAGACCCTGACGAGTTTATAGAAAGATATGGAAAGGAAAATTTGGATAAAAGAATAGAAAAGGCAAAAGACTTTCTTGAAATTTATTTAAAGCATTCAGAGGACCCTTCGGTTGTTAGAAAAAATATAGACAAATTGATTGAATTTATAAGAGAGATACCTGATGAAATAGAGAAAGAGATATACCTTTCAAAAATAGCTTCCTTTTATCTTCTTCCTTTGAATGCCCTTAAATCTAAGATGCTAACAAAAACATATTCAAAAAATAAAGAAAAGAAAGTTGATTCTGAAGTAATAGTTTTTCTTCATTTATTAAATTCAGATAAAAATTTAAATGAAATTATAAAAGATTTTGAGCCTGAGGATTTTGACAATTTTATCCTTAAAAAAATAATTGAGAAGATGAAAAAAGGAGTAGGATTTAATGATGCTATTATGGAACTTGAAGATAGAGAAAGAGAAATAATTATTTCTAACTTAATGAAAGTAAGAGAAAAGGAGAGAGGAAATTGGCAGGATGCTTACAAGAAATTAATTGAGAATAAAAAAAAGAAGAAAATTAAGGTTTTGACATCAATGCTTGAAAAATATGAAAGAGAAGGGAATAAAGAAAAAGTTAACGAAATTTTGCGTGAAATTCAGGAGTTGAAAAATTTAAAAATTTGAAGTATTTTATAGAATATAAATTGGAGGGATAATATGGGGAGGAAAGGTAAAGAAAAGAGTAATAATTTGTTGAATTCCAAAGAAGAAATACTTCACGAACTCATAAATAAGGCAAAAGAGGAAGGGAAAATCAGTTATGAAGAACTTATAGAAGCCACATCCTCTTTCCCCCCTGAAGTTATAGAAGATATAATGGTTGCACTTTTTGAAAAGGGTATAGAGGTATATGAAGAAAAACAGGAAAAAGAAGAAATTATCTATGATGAGGAAGAGGAAAGTATAATAAGGATAAAGGATGACCCTGCCAAAACATATTTAAAGCAAATAGGTTCCTTAAAACTTCTTACCAAGGAAGAAGAGGTTGCCCTTTCAAAGCAGATTCAGGATTCAAAAGAAAAAATTGAGTTCTTACTATTTTCAACAAAATACGGGATAGATAGATTTATGAACTGTCTTGAAAAAATTGAGGAAGGGAAAATGCAAATAGAAGAGATTATACTTGTTGATTCCAATTATTGGACTTCAAAGGAGAAAAACAAAGAAGAAAAAAAGAGAGTTTATGAAGGAATAAAAAAACTGAAAAAGGTGTATAAATCTATATTTGAAAAAAAATTTAAATTTATGAGTGATCTTTCAAAAAGGGAATTAAAAAGCCTTCAAAAGGCTATTCAAAGGATAAGACCCCAGTTTTCCTTTGTGATGAAAATAATTGAAGATTTAATGAATGAAATAACGCATCTTACTGAATATTATAAAAATTATGAGAATTTGAAAGCAAAGTTAAAAGAAATTGAAAAAACAGGTAAAAAAAGGGAGAAGAAAAAAGAGATAAAGGAAATAAAGGAGAAGATTGCTGAATATAAAAATGTAATTGATTACTATGAGAAATTTCTTGGTCTTTCCTATGAAGAGGCATGTTCTTGGATGAAGGCAACAAAAGAGGTTATTGAAACTTATCAAAAGGCAAAATCTGAAATGGTTGAAAGCAATGTAAGGCTTGTTATCGGGATTGCCAAAAGGTTTTTAAATAGGGGTGTGGAATTTATGGACTTAATTCAGGAGGGAAATGCGGGGCTTATAAAGGCAGTTGAAAAATTTGATTATAAAAAGGGTTTTAAATTTTCCACCTATGCGACTTGGTGGATAAAACAATCAATTACAAGGGCGATTGCTGATACCTCAAGAACCATAAGGGTTCCTGTTCATATGCTTGAGACAATATCAAAAATATCAAAAGTTTCAAGAGAACTTATGCAAAGGTACGGAAGAGAACCGATGCTTGAAGAGATAGCACAGGAAATGGGTTTACCAATAAGCAAAGTAAAGCAAGCCTTTGAGGTTTCTTTTCAGCCCTTTTCATTGGATAAACCTATAGGTAAAAACAAAGAAGGTGTTTTTGGAGATTTATTGGCTGATGAATTCACAAAAACACCTTTACAGATTGCAAGAGAAGGGCTTTTGAAAGAAAAAATTGATGAATTACTTTCTTCTTTAACTTCAAGGGAAGAAAAAGTTATAAGACTAAGATTCGGTCTTGGTCATCATCCTCCAATGACACTTGAGCAGGTTGGCAGGATTTTTGGTGTTACAAGGGAAAGAATAAGACAGATAGAGGTTAAGGCTCTTAAAAAATTAAAACATCCTTTAAGGAGTTTAAAATTAAAAAGTTATCTTGAATCAATTGAAAGAAATTATTGATGAGGAAATTTTTAGTACCTTTAAGGGAAGCTATTCTTTTCCCTGACTCTTTACTTCCCCTTATTATAGCAAGAAAATTTTCCAAAAATGCCTTTTATAAAGGTTTAAAAGAAGATGGAGAATTAATATTTCTCACTCAAAAGAATGCTGG
>JBDRZF010000109.1:0-5064 GCA_039803805.1 Caldifarciminota bacterium | reverse complement strand
ATATTTTGACTTCCAGCATCTTTTTAAATTATAATAGTTAAACTTTAAAAAGGAGGAAATGATGCCTGTAAAATTGCATTATAATTTTAAAGATGTATTCAGAGCAGCAAGATTCGGATTATCAATTAAAAAAATATGGATAATGTTCCTCGGAATTCTTATTGGCAGCATCTTCTATTCAATCTTCACATACATTGCTGGTGTTTTAAGTGGATATACCTTTAAGGAATTATGGGATCAATATCATCTATTACCAATCCTTGGTTTTGGTGAAATTTATTCTTGGGCAAAGATAATTTATATAATAGGCATCCTTATATTTGCATTCTTTATTTTTATTTTTGGAACAGCAGTTTCAAAAGTCCATTTTGAGCAATTGAAAGGGGATGAATTTTATGAAATAAAGGGGGCTTTAAAATTTGCCTTCACAAAAGGATTGTCTTCATTTTTCGCTCCAATTTCAATTCTCTTAATAGTTGGGTTAATCCTGCTTTCAGGAGTAATTTATGGGGCAATAAATAAAATACCATATTTTGGTGAGATATTTTTTATAATTTTTGTAATACCTGCATTCTTTGTTTGTCTTTTTATTGTCTATTTACTTGTTTCATTTTTGGTTTCTTTATTCATTTCTCCATCAATAGTTGGAACAACAAGTAATGATACATTTGATACCCTTTTTGAAATCTTTTCAACTTTAAATGAACAACCATGGAGACTATTTGTATATGAAATCCTTCTTTTCTTCACAATGTTTGTAGCAGGAAGTATATTTACATTCTTTGTGGGAAAAGCAATAGGTATAGGCATATGGGTTTTATCTGCAAAATGGCTTATGGGGGAAAAATTTTTAAATATACTCAACAATGCATGGGCATTCTTGCCTTCCTATCCATTTTTAGCAAATATTTCATCCTACTTTAAATTCCTTGGAATAGAGGAAATTGTTATGATTCCATCATTTCTGAAACTTTCAGGATTCCATGCAGCAATTTCCTATATCCTTGGCTTTATTGGCTATCTTTTAATCTTTATGGTTTTAGCCTATTATCTTTCAATGTTTTATAGTGGCAACAATTTAATTTTCATAATTCTTTACAAGAAAAAAGATGAGATAGACCTTCTGGCTCCTGAAGAAGAGGAAGAAGAAATAGAAGAGGAAAAGAAAGAAGAAGAAAAGAAAGAGGAAGAAAAAGTGGTGGAAGAAGAGAAAAAAGAATAATTATTTAATTTTATCTATTTTTTTGTGAAGATATATAAGATACATTAAAATTCCAACAATTCCAATTAAATAGGCAATATAAAGAAAAATGAATTTCATAGAATTTTCTCCTTTAAATAAATTTTATATCTTAAATCAAAAATTAGCAAAAATAAAAAAAGAAAGGAAACTAAATTTGAAAAAAGTGCTATTTGCATTGGAGTTTCAATTCCAATTTTACCTAATTTAAAAATTAATGGATGGACACTTCTCCATAAATAAACTGAAAAATAAATAATTGGTATATCCACATAAAATATTATTCCAAGAACAGATGAAATTCTTGCTCTTTTATCAGGTATTTCAATAAGTTTTCTAAGTAAAAGATAGGATAAATATAAAAACCATAAGATAAGGGTTGTTGTGAGCCTCGGTTCCCATACCCAGAAAACCCCCCAAACAGATTTTGCCCATAAAGAGCCTGTTAAAATTGCAATTGTAATAAAAATAAAGCCAATTTCTGCTCCTGATGCTCCGAGTTTATCAAATCTATCCTCTCTTTTTAAAAAATATAAGATACTACATATAAATGTAATTGTAAATGAAACAAAAGAATACCACGCAAAGGGAACATGAATATAAAGAATTCTGATGAGTTCACCCATTTTTTCTTCAGGCGGAGAATTAATTAAAGAAAAATATAAAGAGATTGAAAAACTAATAAAAGCAAGAATAGAAATTAAATATTCTTTCATATTTTTTCAAGAAATTCATCCAGTATTTCTTCAAGATTTGGGCTTCCAATTTCCTGTAATTCATAATAAACTCTTAAAATTTCTTTATTTGTTTTCAAAATTTTTGAAAGGTCAACAGGTGTTGCACTTATAATAATATCACATGGAACATTATTTAAAGTATCTTCCAGGTCCTTTATCTGTTCTTTTCCATATCCCATTGCAGGTAAAACAAGTTCAACCTGCGGATACTTTTCAAAAGTCTGTTTTATACTACCACAGGCATAAGGTTTTGGTGAAACAATCTCTTTTGCTCCAAATTTTAATGCGGCAACATATCCAGCACCAAAAGCCATCTCACCATGGGTTAAAGTTGGTCCATCCTCAACAATACAAACTTTTTTGTCCCTTATCTTTTCAGCATTAGAAACGAATATTGGTGATGCTGCCTCAATTATTCTTGCCTTTTTATTAAGTTTCCTTATATTCCCTCTCAAAATATTTATTTTTTCAATGGGTGCTGAATCTATTTTATTTATTATTACAACATCTGCCATCCTTATATTTACCTCACCAGGATGATATTTTTCTTCATGCCCTGCCCTTAAAGGGTCAGTAACCACAATATGAAGAGAAGGCTCATAAAATGGAAAATCATTATTCCCCCCATCCCATAAAATAATATCCGCATCCTTTTCAGCCTCTTTTAAAATTCTTTCATAATCAACACCCGCAAAAACTTTAAATCCATATCTTAAATGGGGTTCAAATTCTTCTCTTTCCTCTATTGTGCAATTATATTTGTCAAGGTCAGAAATATTTTCAAACTTTTGGATAACCTGTTTTTTTAAATCACCATAAGGCATCGGATGTCTTACAATTGCCACATTCTTTCCTTTTTCCTTTAAAATCCTTGCAACTTTTCTTGAAGTCTGGCTTTTCCCGCATCCTGTTCTTACAGCACATACACTTATAACAGGTTTTTTTGATTTAAGCATTGTTGATTTAGGTCCTAAGAGCCAGAAATCAGCCCCCTTTGAAAGGCACCTTGATGCAATATGCATAACATGTTCATGGGAAACATCAGAATAGGAAAATACACATATATCAACTTTCAATTCTTCAATTAATTTTTCAAGTTCTTCTTCTGAATAAATGTTTATTCCATCTGGATAAAGTTTACCTGCAAGAATTGGCGGATAAACCCTTCCCTCTATATTTGGAATCTGCGTTGCAGTAAAACCTACAACTTCATATTCTTCCTTATCTTTAAAAAAAATATTGAAATTGTGAAAATCTCTTCCAGCAGCACCTAAAATCAAAACTCTTCTTCTCATATACTAAAAATAAGCGGGGGCGACGAGATTTGAACTCGCGACCTCCGGCGTGACAGGCCGGCGTTCTAACCAGGCTGAACTACGCCCCCGCAGGGGAGTTTTTTATTATAAAAAAAAGGGTCTTATTTTTTCAAGTTGAACTGTTCTTTAATTTTATTTTATAATTTGAATATGAAAAAATTCCTTGTTTTATTTTTATTTTCAACTCTTTTTGCTATTGAGGTTAAAGAAGCAGTAATATGTAAGAGAATATCAAATAGATTACCACAGGAAATAGATAGTGTATTTGTTTCAGGAATTGGGGAATTAATTTGCTGGTGTAATCTTAAAATAGAAAGTCCTGATACAATCTATCATGAATGGATATATAAAGATAGTGTTATGGCTAAGATAAAACTTCCAATAAATTTTGCATCTGAAAATTATAGAGTATGGAGTAAAAAAAGAATCTTTTCTTTATGGATAGGTGAATGGAAAGTGAGGATTAAAGATAAAAAAGATAGCCTTTTAAAGGAAATAAATTTCAAAATAGTGGAATAACTACATCTTCCATTATAATTTATTTTATGAAAAGGAAAAGTATTGTGGTAAAAATTGGAAATATTTTTATAGGTGGAGAAAACCCTGTTATAATTCAATCAATGGCAGAAAAAAGAACAGAAAAAAAAGAAGAGGTATTAAAAGAAATAAAAGAATTGATTGAGGCAGGAAGCGAGATGGTGAGGATTGCAGTTAATACAGAGGAGGCAGCAAAAGCAGTTCCTTTTATAATAGAGGAGTTAAAAGATAAAGGATATAATATCCCGATAATTGGTGATTTTCATTTTAATGGTGCTTATCTTTTAAAAAAATTCCCTCAGACTGCAAAAATTTTGGATAAATATAGAATAAATCCGGGAACAACGGTTCATCAAAAGGATTTTGATGAAATGATAAAAATAGCAATTGAAAATGATAAACCTGTTAGAATAGGTGGAAATTTGGGTTCAGTTGATAAAAAAATACTTGATGAAAAAATAAAAGAGAATAAAGATTTTAAAAAGAGTTTAAGGGAAATTTCTCTTGAAGCATTGATTGAATCAGTTATAAGGAGTGCTGAAAGGGCTATTGAAATTGGACTTGCGGAAAATAAAATCATTTTATCAGCAAAAACTTCTGATGTAAAAGATTTGATTTATGTTTATAGAGAACTTGCAAAAAGAACAAGGTTTCCCTTACACATAGGATTAACAGAAGCAGGTGGAGATATAAAAGGAATAGTATCATCTTCAATAGGAATTGGAACACTTTTACTTGAAGGGATTGGTGATACAATAAGGGTCTCCTTAACAGAAAGAAAAGATGAATCAAGAAAAAAAGAGGTTGAAGTTGCAAAGGAGATTTTGCAGGCACTCAATTTGAGGCGCTTCCATCCAGAAATAATAAGTTGTCCTGGATGTGGAAGGACAGATAGCGAAATTTTTAAAGAAATAGCAGAAAAGATAGGTAATTATCTAAAAACAAAAAGAAAGGAATGGGAAAAAATTTATCCTCATTTTAAAGAATTAAAAATTGCTATAATGGGATGTGTTGTAAATGGTCCTGGTGAAGCAAAATTTGCAGATTTAGCATTATGTTTACCCGGAAAAGGTGAAAAAAAGGCAACTATATATAAAGACGGAAGTTTTTTAAAAAATGTAAAGATAGAAAATGCAGAAGAAGAATTTAAAGTTGAAATTGAAAATTATTTAAAAGGGAGGACAAAATGACAGGAAGAAAACTCTTGTTAACAAGAAGGAGTATAAGAAATTTT
>JBDRZF010000108.1:0-5124 GCA_039803805.1 Caldifarciminota bacterium | reverse complement strand
AAATCTCTTTGGAGATATTGTTTATGAAATAAATAAAGAAATGGAGTATCATTTTGGTTTAGAGATTTATAAAGGACCGGGTGCTATAAGGTTTGGCTACAGAACAGGTCCCCAAGATGAAGAACTGGGTGGGCTCACATTTGGGGCAGGTATAAAATGGGAAAGAATAAATGTTGAATATGCCTTTGTTCCTTATAATTTTCTTGGAAATACTCACAGGTGGTGGTTGAATTTTGATTACAGTCAGTATATTCCAAAAGGTGGTCTTGAAATTTTCATAATTGATAAAAATACAGGGGAATTACTTGAATCGGATATAGAATTTGAAGGAATGATAGAAGGTAAATTCCATTTAAAAGAAGGGAAAATTAAAAAGAAAAATATTTGTGAAGGAGATGTATCAATTCTTGTGAAAAAAGAAGGTTATTATCCTGAAAAAAGAATAGTTAAAATAAAAAAAGGAATAATACATAAAGAAAAAATAGAACTTTCAATGATTCCGCCATCCGAAGTTTATATAAAACTCTTAGATGCAAAGACAAAAGAACCCTTAAGTGCAAAAGTAAAATATGAAGGACCTGTTGAAGGATATGTGAGTGGAAAGGGAGAAATTTTAATTCCAAAACTTGAGCCAGGAATATATGAACTTATTATAGAACCTGAAGATCCAGGATATTATCCACAGAAATTTTCAATGGAAATAAAAGAATCAGAAAAAATTGAAAAAGAAATTCTACTTCTTAAAAAAGGAGAAATATTTGTATTTTCAGAGATAAGATTTGCAACAGCAAGCGATGAAATCCTTCCAGAGTCTTATCCAATTTTGGACTATATAGGAAGGATACTTTTGCAAAATCCGGATATAAAAATAGAAATAGCAGGACATACAGATTCAAGACCTATAAGAACTCGCAGATTCCCTTCAAATCTGGAACTCTCTCAGGCAAGGGCTGAGGCTGTTAAAAATTATTTAATTAATAAATTTAAAATAGAACCTCAAAGGCTTATTCCAAAGGGTTATGGGGATACGCGCCCTATTGCATCAAATAAAACAGAAGAAGGAAGGGCAAAAAATAGAAGGGTAGAATTTAAAATAATAGAATAAAATGAAATTTATAATTCTTTTTCTTATAAACTTTGAAATAAAAGATTATTTAAATGCAATCAAATATAAGACACCCGCATATGAATATGCCAAGGACAGCATTATAAAAATTGGGGAAGAGGCATTACCATTTTTGCTTGAAATTTTAAAAGACAAAAGAGAAGAAATAGATTATAAAATAGAAATATGTGATATAATTGGAAAAATAAAAAGCAACAAGGCTATCCCTTTCCTCAATTCACTTTTAAATGACCCTCATCCAGGACTCAGAGGAGGAGCAATAAAGGCACTTGGTGAAATAGGAGATACTTCTTCATTTTCTTATATTGTTAAAATGTTAAATGATCCTCACGATTTAGTAAGAAGAGAAGCAATAATTGCGCTCAAAAGTATAAATGATAAAAGAAGTATACCATTTTTAAAAAAAGCACTTCTTAAAGAAAAGGATTATACAAACATTTCTGAAATAATAAAAGTTTTTGGTCATTTCAAAGCAAAAGAAACAATAAATGAAATATTTTATTTTTTAAAAGCAAAAGAAGAAAATGTCAAAATTTCAGCAATATACGCAATTGGTGAAATAGGTGAAGTTGATGAAAAAATCATAGATACTCTACTTTTATACCTTGAAACTGAAAATGATTACATAAAAAGGGAAATTATAAATGCTCTTGGTAAAATTAAAACAAGAAAAGCAGTCCAAAAAATTGCACAGTTTCTTCGTTCAAATAACATTCTACTTAAAAAAGAAGCGATAATTTCTCTTGCAAATATTGAAAGTGATTCCTCATTAATTTATTTGATAACAGCAGTATTTGATCCGCAAAAAGAGACACAAGAGTTTACAAAAAAAATTTTGAAAGAAAAAGAAAATATGAAGTTTAAATTAAAAGAAATAATAGAAGATAGAGAAAAAGAATTAAATATAAGAAAAGGTGCTTTTGAAATTATAAAAGAGATTTATTCAAAGGAAGAGATAATCAACATTTTAAAAAAAATATTTCCTAATGAAAAAAATGAAATATATGAATTAATTTTAAATGGAAAAATAAAAGAGGGAATGACAGAAGAAGAAGTTTACTTTTCAAAAGGTGAACCAAAAAGGATAGCATTTTATAAAAATAAAAGGAAAAAAGAATGGGAATACGAGAATGAGATTATAGAGTTTGAAGGGGGTAAAGTAATAAAAATAAAAGCATTTTGAAAAAATAAACTTTTTCATATTAAAATTAAAAACTAAAAAGGAGAAAATATGGATTTAACAACAAAGGAATATCAAACAATATCTTATATATCTGGTCCTCTTTTATTTGTTGAAAAAGCAAAGGATTTATCCTATGGGGCACTTGTTGAAATAATACTTCCCGATGAAAGTAAAAGGAGTGGTCAGGTCCTTGATGTTTCAGAAGATTTTGCAGTAATTCAGGTTCTTGAAGGGACAATTGGACTTGATGTTGCAAAAACAAGAATAAGATTTGTTGAAGACCAGATAAGAATTGGCGTATCAAGGGAAATGAAAGGGAGAATATTCAATGGAAGAGGCGAGCCGCGTGACGGGCTTCCACAGATAACGCCTGAAAAAAGGCTCCCTGTTGTTGGAGCACCAATAAATCCAATAGCAAGGGATAAGCCCTCTGATTTTATTCAAACAGGAATTTCAGCAATTGATGGATTCAATACACTTGTGAGAGGACAGAAGTTACCCATATTCTCCGGTTCAGGACTTCCAGCAAATGAAATTGCTTCAATGATAATGAGATATGCAAAAGTAAGGGGAGAAGGAGAAGAATTCTTAATAATATTTGCTGCACTTGGTATTACTTCAAGGGAATATGCATATTTTTTAAAAGAATTCAGGGAAACAGGTTCCCTTGGAAGAATAGTTGCTTTTGTCAATCTTGCGGATGACCCGGCAATTGAAAGACTCTTAACTCCAAGACTTGCTTTAAGAACTGCAGAATATTTTGCCTTTGAACTTGATTACCATGTCCTTGTTATTCTTTCTGATATGACAAACTATTGTGAGGCTTTAAGAGAAATAGGGGCTGCAAGAGAAGAGGTTCCGGGAAGAAGGGGTTATCCTGGATACATGTATACAGACCTTGCAACAATATATGAAAGAGCAGGAAGAATAAAAGGGAAAAAGGGTTCTATAACGCAAATACCGATTTTAACAATGCCCGATGATGATATAACACATCCGATACCGGATTTAACAGGATATATAACAGAAGGTCAGATAGTTCTATCAAGAGAACTTCATAGAAAAGGAATTTTCCCGCCAATTGATATTTTAATGTCGCTTTCCCGTTTAATGAATTTAGGAATAGGGAAAGGTAAAACAAGGGAAGACCATAGAAATTTTGCGGACCAGCTTTATGCCTGCTATGCAAAAGGAAGGGATATGAGAAAACTTGTTGCAATTATCGGTGAAGAGGCTTTAAGTGAAATGGACAAAAAATATTTACATTTTGCTGACAAATTTGAATGGGAAATGATACATCAAGGTTTTAAGGAAAGGGAAATTGAAGAAACATTTGATATTGGATGGAGACTCCTTACCACATTTCCTGAAACAGAACTTACCCGTGTAAAAAGAGAATATATAGAAAAATATTATAGAGAGTGGCTAGCAAAACAAAAAAAGGAACTCATTGAAACCGTTTAAAGTATCCGTTTTAATTCCTGCTTATAACGAGGAAGAAAATATACCTTATTTAATTGAAGAAATAGAGGATTTTTTAAAAAAACACAAGATAGAAGATTGGGAATTCATATTAATTGATGATGGTTCAACAGATAAAACTTATGAAAAATTTTTAAATCTTTCAAAAGGTAAAGAATATTTAAGGGCTTATAGGTATTCAAAAAATCAGGGGAAAACAAAAGCTCTTGCTGTTGGTGCAAAATATGCAAGAGGCAAGATACTTGTAATATTTGATGCTGACCTTCAATTTACCCTTGAGGATGCAAAAAGATTAGTTGAAAAAATAGAAGAAGGATATGACCTTATAGCAGGCAAAAAAATTGGAAATTATGAAAAAAAATTTGTTTCAACTATTTATAATAAACTCGCAAGAATTGTATTTAAAGTTCCTGTTTCTGATATGAATGCAATGAAGGCTTTTAAAAAAGAAATTCTTGAAGAAATTCCACTTAGAAAAGATTGGCACAGATATATAATCCCTTTTGCGTGGGAAATGGGTTATAATATTACAGAATTGCCTGTGAGTTTAAGAAAAAGAAGAGCAGGTAAAAGTAAATACAGGGGAATTGGAAGAATAATAGTTGGTTTTATGGATTTAATTGCAGTTAAATTTCAATTAACATTTTTATATAAACCAATGCTCTTTTTTGGAACAACAGGTTTAATTTCAATTTTTCTTGGATTTTTAGTGGGGACAATAGCAGTAATTTTAAGATACGGTTTTAACAAAGGAAATAGAACCCTTATTCTTTTATGCATGCTTTTGATAATATCAGGACTTTTGCTTTTTGCCATTGGATTTATAGGTGAAGGACTTGCAGGAATATATGATAGAATCCAGAAAATTGAAGCAAAAATTAAAGAAAAATGAAAATCCTTTTAACAGGTTCGGGTGGATTTATTGGCTCTTTTTTATGTGAGGAACTTTTCAAAAGGGGATACAAATTAAAAATTATTTTAAGGTATACATCAACTGCAAATCTTGCAAATTTAAATTTTTTAGAAAAAGAAATTTTAGAAAAAATTGAAATAATCTTCGGAGACCTTCAGGATCCAGAGGTTGTCTCTGAAGCAGTAAAAGATGTAGACTATGTAATAAACCTTGCAAGCCTTATCTCTATTCCCTACTCTTTTGTTTTTCCAAGGAGCACAGTATTTAACAACATCTCAATAATAATAAATTTAATGGAAAATTTAAAAAATAGAAAGATCCCGATAATCCATATTTCCACATCAGAAGTTTATGGTAAAATAAACTATCTTCCAATAGATGAAAATCATCCAAAATCAGCAAAGTCCCCTTATGCTGCTT
>JBDRZF010000107.1:0-5133 GCA_039803805.1 Caldifarciminota bacterium | reverse complement strand
TCCAACCCCTCTTATATTTTTAATTAAATTTCCTGCTTCACCAAGTTTTTTCCTTAAATTTCTTATATGAACATCAACAGTTCTATCAAAAATATCTTTTTTCTCTTCCCACAAATATTCAATAATCTGCCTTCTTGTAAAAACCCATCCTTTTCTTTCTACAAGAAGTCTTAATATTTTGAATTCAGCAGGACGCAAATTTATTTTTTCATTATTTACAAAAACTTCAAATTTATTAATATCTATCTTTAAAATTTTCCCTATTTCAATTATATTCTTTCTTTCTGAATATCTCCTCAAAACTGCATTAACCCTTGCAACAAGTTCTCTCGGCGAAAATGGTTTTGTAACATAATCATCTGCACCAATTTCTAGCCCGAAAATTTTATCCTCTTCCTTATTTCTAACTGTTAGTATAATAACGGGAATATTTTTCCATTTTTCATTTTTTTTGATCTCTTTACATATTTCAAAGCCATCCATATCAGGAAGCATTAAATCAAGGATTACAAGGTCAGGAATACTTTGAGTTATATAATTAAAAAAACTAAATCCATCATGAAAAACTTTAGTATTATATCCCGCTTTTTTTAGGTGATGGGAAACAAGTTCAGCAATATCAGGTTCATCCTCAACAATAACAATTAAACCTTTCATTTCTTGCAAAAAGTTTCTTCAATCCATTTCTTTATTTCATCTCTCACCCTTCTAAAAACTTCGATCTTTTCCTTCTCCTCACCTTCAAAACCTGATGGATCTATAAATGTTTTATGTAAATATTTTTTACCATTTGGAAAAAATGGACAGACCTCCTTTGTTTCATCACATACTGTAATAACATAATCAAATTCCATATCTTTAAACTCCTCAATACTCTTTGAACGATAACCCGAAATATCTATCCCAATTTCAGCCATAACTTTTATTGCGTATGAATTAACTCCTTTTGGATTTATTCCTGCACTATACACTTCATAATCTTTTCCACATAATTTTTTTAAAAGACCTTCTGCCATCTGAGAACGAGCAGAATTATGCATGCAGAGAAATAAAACTTTTTTCATAAAGTTATATATAATAAAGGATAAATGAGCAAAGTAAAGAACAGTTAAATAAAATTATGTCTAAGGTTTAATGAGAATTATCCTTTTTAATTTTTTCTCATTATTAATTCTTAAAAAGTATGTACCTTCTTTTAAATTTTTGAATGGAAATGCAAAATCTTTCACTTTAATTTCTTTTATTTTCCTTCCTGATATATTGAATATTTCAATTGTCAAACTTTCTTTTGTTTTCAAAGAGTAAGATGGAGTTAAAATTGTTGGTAGATTCAAAGATATTTTATTATAATTTTTCTCTGAAATTTTTAATATTTTCCAGTGAATATCTTCATCAGGTCCTGATGGATGAACAGGGTCGGAGATTTGTGAACCTGTATAATATGCTGCCAAGGCATAATCAATTGTTTGCCTTAACCCCCTTATCCAGTCTCTTCCATAAATTGAATCATTTCCACCATTAAGTTCCTGTCCAACTGCACCTGCAAAAACAAATTTAAGTGTCTCCTTATCAGCCATTTTAAAAGGACCAACTGAAAGCAAAAATCTATAGTCAAAAGGATTTTGTGGTTTATACATAAATCTTACAGGTCTACCTGCTAAATGCTCATAAAAAATACTATCATTAGTGGGGTCATTTTGCCAATCCCATATATGGTGTGCCCATACCCTTGGAATTCTGCATGTATCACCACAATGAGGACATATCCATGTGGTATCACCTATAGAAGGAGGAGAATATAAAAGGGCAAGACCGACATATCCTGCAGATGCCCCATTTTCTCCCTTATCATTTCCAGGTGTTGAGGGATTATCATCATCCCACATAAATGATAAATTTCTTGGTAAAATTAAAATTTCCCCATGTAATGTATATTCCCATTCGTTGTCTCCATAAACAATGTATTGGTCATAAATTCCATCAGGAGTATTTATAAATGAATCAGGTAATAGAGTTATTGAATCATAAGGATATCCAAGTGTATCCCATTCATGGGCAACATATCCATCATAAAATGGCATATCATCAATATGTGGGTCACTTTGATCTGCACCAGAAACATCACAATCAAAAATAACTCCTAAATAAATACTATCAAGTGTTTCACCAACATTTTGAATATCACAGGAATCCTTTTTCCATATAAGATAAATTTCATAACCTATAAAATCGTTCCATGGCTCATGCGACCAGGCAAGTGCTTTCATTATAACCCTTAAACCAGTTCTCCTTCCTGCTGCATTTCTTGGATTTGTAATCAAATCATGCCATGTCATTATTATATCATCCTCTGAAATTCCAGGACCATGATAAATTAAACTACAAGGTGCCCATTCACCGGAAGGATAATCCCAAGCAGTTACATAAGGAAAATTATTTTCTTTTACTCCAATGGCAAAATAGGAATTCCAGAGATAATAATTATTTATCGGTATCCCACCGGGCCATGTTAATCCATATGAACCTGCACCGGATTCCCCACCAAGACAGCCTGTGGTATAACAATTCCATACTTCACCAATTGTATGACATGCAATAGGATCTTTACCAGAACTTATTATAATCAACAAAAATATTTTTATCATTATACCCTCCTTTTTAATTTCGTTTAAATTATAAAGGTTTTAATTTAAAAAGTCAATAACTTTAAAATATAAAAATGAAAGAACAAAGATGCAGAATAGTTAAGCAAGGGTTTAAACAGGGAAGTTGTTTAACTTTTTATAAACCAGAAATAATAAATATTAAAGGATATTTAAAAGATAATGCCTGTCATATAACTTTGAAATGGGAAGGAAATAAACCATATCGCTTAATCAAATCAATACAACTTTCCCGTCCAGAGGATTACCTTTCAATTTATCAATCCGGTTGCAATTTTTCATGCTTAAAATGCCATTCCTGGGAATTTACCCAGTATAAAAATGGAAAGTGGTTCTCTCCTGAGGATATTGTAGAAATTGCTAAAGAATATGCAAAGATTGTGACAGTAAAAGAACCAAAAGAAAGGGCAACTTCTTTTCACGCTCAAGACCTTTGCAGGCATTGCGGAATGTGTGTTTTAGCAGGAAAAAGAACACCTTATTGCCCGAATAAATTAAAACCTGAACAAATCTTATTTTCCCCTCAAGGCTTTGGGCCTGCAAGAAATATAATTGCCTTTACAGGAGGAGACCTTGCCTGTAACCCTGAATGGTATTGTCAAGTTGCTCAAAAAATTAAGGAATTAAATTTAGATTTATGGGTCTTATTTGAAACAAATGGCTATGGTTTAACACCTAAAAATTTAGATTTATTTAAAGAATCTGGAATTGACTCTTTCTGGCTTGATATTAAAGCATGGGACAATGAAATTCATAAAAAATTAACAGGATGCGAAAATGAATGGATTTTGAGATTACCCGAAGAAATCTTAAAAAGGGGATTTACCTTAGAAGTATTAAGTCTTTACATTCCTGAATGGGTAGAAACTGATCAGATTAAAAAAATTGCTGAACATCTTGCAAAAATAAACCCTGAAATACCTTTCACAATTTTAGCCTTTTTTGGAGAATATAAATTAAAAAATCTAAGAAGCCCTGATTTAAATGAAATGCTTGAGGCTTATAAGGCAGTAAAAGAAACAGGTTTAAAAAATGTAAGACTCGGCAATATTGGCGTATTTGTAAAAAATGAAGAAGAATACGAAATCTTATTAAAATTTGCCAAAGAAGCCATTTGATTTTATTAATTATTCATTTTATCCTTAACTTTCTTAACCCATCTTCTTCTTTTCTTTCTACATCTATATTTCCCTTTGTCAAAAACATCTCAACTGTATTGCAAACTTTTGCAGAAATCAAATGTCCACCTTTTACTTTTTCATCTTTTGTTCCAATTATAACATGAAAATGATAAGGTGGGTCGGTTTTCGGAGTTATCACTCCTGAAATACCCAAAAGTTCAGAAGGTTCTTTTTCTTCATGGATTTCATATTCCTTTCCATTCCAGTATCCCATTTTAACTTCCTTAAGCATCCCCAGTGCTGAAACAACAGCAAGAATTTTTTCTTTCTTGAACTCTTTTACAATTTTTTTAATATTTTCTAAAAAATCTTCTTCATTTTGCATTATTAATGTTATGAATTTCCCATCATCCTTGAACTGCATCTTCACTCCTTTTTAAGATCTTTACAAACAAAGAAAATTATACAGGATTATCTACTGCCCATAAAAATAATTTTCTTATTTAAATTATAACCGGGTGTTTCAATTTTTAAAATATAGATACCGGGTTCAATGTCTTTTGCACTCCAAGAAATTAAGGAAGAAGAATTTTTACCCTCATAAATTTTTTTGATGAATTTGCCAGTTAAATCAAAAAGGCTTATTTTAATAAATTCTTTAGAATTAAAAATAATATTTAAATTTCTAAAAAATGGGTTGGGAAAAATTTTTAATTCAATTTTATTATTCTTTGAAAAATTTTCTTCTATTATTGTAGATAAATCACATTTATATAAAAATCCTTGCTGTGCTGTTGTTCCAACCCATAAATAACCTCCCCCAATTCCAATTCCTGAAACTATTCTCCATCCTGTATTTGCAGAATCTATAACATTCATTAATGTATCAAGGACATAAATCCTCTGGGAAGGGATTTCACTTGTTATAAAAAATCTACCTTCATACCATTCAATATCTCTTGGGTTAAAATAAAGATTCCACTCTGCAATTACATTCTGTGGATTTGAATAATCAAGTTTATAAACCTTTTTTAAATTTTTATCAGTATGCCATAAATAAGTTCCGTCATAAGCCATTCCATAGGAATATGTTGCACCAGGGCTTTGCCAGACACCTATTTGATTACCCAATGTATCAATCTTATGTATCTGATTGGGATAATAACCTATCCATAAATATGTTCCATCAAAGGCAAGTCCGTCAAGTCCACCTGAATAATAAAAACTGCCGATTATCTGCATGGTATTTGGATCTATTTTATAAATATAATCAACATAGTTTTCATCAGCCCATACCTTTCCATTTCCAAAACTTATTCCGTTTACATAATTTCCTATGTCAATTGAAT
>JBDRZF010000106.1:0-5163 GCA_039803805.1 Caldifarciminota bacterium | reverse complement strand
TTACCTTCCTTTAAAAATAAAGATTTTATAAAAATATGGAGTGCAGGATGTGCACAGGGTGAAGAAGCTTACACTCTTTCAATTCTTTTTTTAGATCAGGGTTTTAAAAATTTTAAAATATTTGCGACAGATTTTGACTCAGAGATTATTGAAATGGCAAAAAGTGCAGTGTTTGAAATACAAAAGTTTGATGAATTTCCCATTTATTTAAAGATTAAATACGTTGAAAAATTAAATGATAACAAATTAAAAGTAAAGGATTTTGTTAAAGAACATATAGAATTCAAAATCCATGATCTTCTTTCTCCGCCCTTTGATAATGATTTTGATTTAATTCTTTGTAGAAATGTTTTAATATATATGCAGAAGGAAGCACAAAGAAAAGTTTTTGAAAATTTAACTTCTTCTTTAAAAAAAGATGGTATACTTATCTTAGGTAAGGTAGAGATAATTCATCCTGACTTTGAAAAATTTTACTTACCTTTAAATATAAAAGAAAAAATTTTTAAAAAAATAATATGAAAACAATTTATGAAATCTATTTTGTGAAACCATCTCAAATAGATTATTTTTCAAAAATAGGTACTTTTATTGAAAAGATAAGGAAAAAAGAGATAAATCATTTTCTCCTTTCTTTTTGCACAAAAAGAATTGAAGAACTTTTAAAATTTAATCCCTCTTTGGAAAAGGAACTTTTTAATTGGGGTAAGTTAAAAAAGATTTCTTTTCCTTTGATTTATAAAACTCTTGATTTTTCAAAAATGCGTTTTGTTTCCCTTATAAGATTTTACGAGATGGCAAAAAGAATTTCTTCAAGAATAGACGGAGGAATTCATATAATTTTTTTAGACAAGATCTTTGATCTAAATGAAATTTCTGAAGAAGTTTTTGAACTTGGTTTTAATAAATTTATTTTCTTTGACAAAGATTATCTTGAATTTTCAAAAATAAAACTTAAAAATGGAATGATAATGATTTACAATCCTATTGGTAAAAAAAATACAAATTCCCCTTATAAGATGATTTTTAAAGAAAATATTGATAATAAAGATAAAGAAGATGATACTCTTTATATTAATTCTTCTCCGGAAGAATTTTTTTATTTAACTGAAAAATACTTTGAGAATTCTGAGAGTTTTATATACAAAGAAAAAATGGAAAATTTACTTTTTATAAAAAAAGTTGAAGATTTGCTCTTTAATACTGAATATCTTATCTCATATTCTGGTTTTTTGAATTCTTTAAATTTTTCACTTTTAATTGATTATGTTTTTGAAGAGTTTACTTCTGTTTTTGAGGGGAAATCAAGTTTAAGGGAGTTTAAAATTATTTTAAATAAAGTTTTAAGAAAAATTGGATTTGAAAATATTGAAAATGGTAAACTTTTCAATCCTTATCCATTTACCATTTTTTTTCCAGATAGAAAAAAATATTTGTTAAAAGAACTGAAACCTTTTGAATTTGCTGAAGAAAAGGAATTTTTAAGGATTTTAAAGAATTTTAAAGTGAGAAAAATTGGAAATAATTTTATTTTTATTCACAAAAAAAGAGAGGATTTTCTTCCTTTGAATCTCAATATTGAAATAAAAAAAGATGAAAAAACTATAAAAGATTCTTTAAAGGAAGTTTTTTTTGAAAGAGGAAAGCATTATAAAATATATTTTGAGAATCTTAAATTTACAAAAGGAGAAATAAAATTAAAGAAAATATTTTCTCAATTTTATCCTTATGTAATATTTGAGGGAAGTGTAAAAGGGAAAAATTGTGAAATTCTTTTTAAAATTAATTTGACAGGGGAGAGAGTAAAAATTCTTTCTCATAGATTTAAAATCTTAACTACCAAAAAAGAAGGCTTTGCCTATCTTTTATACTCTCAAAATCTTAACTTTGCTGTTTTTTCTCCATTTCCTTATCTTTTTAAAATTAATGAAAAAGAAGTGGAACTGAAAATAAAAGAAGGCCCTTTTTTAATAGTGCTTTATCCTTTTCCAGAGAGTGAAAAAAGTATATGGGATAAATTTTTGTCGTTTATTTATTTACCTTTTAAAATTAAAGAAAGAGATGTTTGTAAAATGTTTGCCATAAAAGAAGGGATTTTTCTTTTATGTTCAATGAGGCAAGTTGATTATAATAAATTTATACTAAGAGGAATCTCTATTGGGGATTCTTTTAATATAATTTTTTTCACTCAACCAAAAGAGGTAAAACTTCTTAATCTTAAGGGAGAAAAGGAGGCGGAGAATTTAGAAATTTTTCAAAATGAAGTAAAAATTAACTCTAAAGAAGGCGAAATGCTTACTATTTTTATTAATTTCTAAATCCCTGTGTCTCCGTTTTCTGGATATTCAAATTTTTTCTCTTCCTTACGAAATTTTCTTAAAAATGTAGGAGTCATAATTTCTTCTTCAGAAACTTTTTCGTAGTAAGGTTCAAATTCCTTTTTCCTTACTCTTTCATCTTCTATTCCAGCTGCTATTAAAGTAATTTCAATTGTTCCTTCCGGAATTTCATCAGTAATATCTACTCCAAGTATTGTCTCTATTTCTTCTTTTTGATTTATTTCTGAGGCAAGATAACCAAAAATTTCTTGAACTTCCTGAGCCGTGATATCTTTCCCTCTTATATTAATAAGTATACCCTTAGCCTTTTTTACATCCACCTCTTCCAAAAGAGGTGAGGAAATTGCATTTCTTATTGCTTCAATTCCTCTTTTTTCTCCTTTTCCTTCTCCTATACCTATTATTGCCCTTCCACCAAGTGTTAGTATATTTTTTACATCAGCAAAATCCACATTTATATATCCTGGCTGTTGAATAATATTTACGATTCCTTTTACTGCTCTGTAAAGGACATCATCTGCTTTTTCAAGAGCAGTCTTAAACAATATCTTTTGATCATTTTGAAAGAGTTTATCATTGGGTATAATAAGCAATGTATTTACTTTATCTTTTAATTCAAGAATGGCTCTTTCTGCTTTTTCCATTTTCTTTTTCCCTTCTTCTCTGAAGGGTTTTGTTACAACCCCCACTGAAAGTATCCCCATCTCCATGGTTGCATTTGCAAGCACAGGAATTCCTCCAGTTCCTGTTCCGCCCCCGAGTCCTGCTGTTAAGAAAACAAGATCAGCATCTTTTATTTTTTCCTTAATCTCTTCAAGTGACTCTTCCATGGCAAGTTTGCCTTTCTGAGGGTCTCCCCCTGCTCCTAATCCGCCTGTCGTTTTTTTGCCTATTACTATCTTTTCATCAGCAACAACTCTTTCAAGATGTTGGGCATCTGTATTTAATGCAATTGTAGTTACATTCTTAAGATTGTTTTTACTCATATAGGATACTGCATTAGAGCCACCTCCTCCTATACCTATTACTTTTATTGTTATGCCCTTATAAGGGCTTTCAGCAAATTTTATCATTTTTTACCTCCTTTTAATTTAAATTTTTTCTAAAAAATCAAATAATTTTTTTAAAAAACTTTTCTTTTTCATCTTTTCAATTTTTTCTCTTTCTCTTATTCCTATTTTTAAAGTCCCTATTGCTGCCGAATAAGAGGGATGTTTTATCTCATCAGATAACCCAATTACATCTTGTGCTCCCTTTTTTATTACACTCAATTTAAAAACTTCTTCTGCTATTTCTTCTATCCCTTCAAGATTAGCGTATCCTCCTGTTAAGACCACTCCTGCTATAAGGTCTTCTTTCCTTCCCCACTTAAGGATTTCTCCTTCACAAAATTTAAATATCTCAATAAGTCTTGCTTCTGTTATTTGAGCATATTCTTCTGGAGTTACCTTTATAGGTGCTCTTCCACTTGTCCTTTCAATCAAAAGTGTTTCCTTCCCCTGTGCGTATTTAGGATGAACAAAACCATATTTTTTTAAAAGTTCTTCGGCTTTAACCTTAGGTATTCTTAAACAGGTTGCAAGATCATTAACCAAAAGATCTCCACCCATTTTTAAAGTGTTTGTATATTGAATTCCATCATCTTTCCATATTGCAAGGTCAGTTGTTCCTTTACCTATATCTATTAAAACACAACCTTGAGTTTTTTCTTCCTCGTCCAAAACTGCAAAGGAAGAAGCAATTGGTTGAGTTATATAACCTTCTATTTGAAGATTAGCCCTTTTAAAACACTTTTCTATTGTTCTTAATATATTCTTTTTTGCCCTTAAAACAAATGCTTCAACTTCAAGTTTTATCCCTATCATTCCTATTGGTTCTTTAATTCCTTTTTGATCATCCACTATGAAGTGGTTGGGATATACAAAAATTACTTCCTTTTCTTCTGAAAAAGATCTTGTTTTAGCCTGTTCTATCACTTTTTTAACATCATCTCTTCTTATTTCATTATCAGGACTTTGGATTACAACAAATCCTTTTTCTATTTTCCCTTCGGCATGTTCACCTGAAATTGACACCATCACTTCTTTTTTTTCTTTTCCTGCCATCCTAAATGCCCCTTTTAGTGCTTCCTCTATCGCTTCAGAGGCTTTTTCAATGTTGACAATTACGCCCTTTTCAATTCCCTTACTTTCTGATTCTCCCCATCCCAAAACTTTTATTTTATCTTCTTCTTTAATACCTACTAATCCTACAACTTTATAACTTCCTAAATCACATCCTGCAATAAGTTCTTGATTAGCCACATTAATCCTCCTTTTTTTTAAAACTTAAAATTTTTAAATCAATTTCATCTTCAATGTATTTATAATTTTCAAATAAAAAAAGGAGTTTTTCTTCAAAGTTCCCAAGCCCCAAAATTACCACTTTATTGTTTTTAAAAATTATTTTATAATTTTCTAAATCAATACATTTTATTGAATCAAAAAATTCAGGGAAATCTCTTTTAATTATTTTTAAGATTTCAATACATGGATATAAAGAGGATATTTTTTTATTAAAAACTATTTCTACATTACCCTTTATGTAAGGTAAATTTAAATTTTTATACATTTTCATGAGTTTTGCTTCCTCATTAACAAAAATGTTTTCATTCAACTTACATATAGGTTCAAAGTATTCCTTTTTTGCTCCAAGATTTGTTACTTTATTTTTAAATAAGAAGGTAAATAAAAATATTAGTAAGAATAATATTAAAAATTTTTTTGTTTTTTTTCTTCTTTTATTTTTCAATTATTATTACCTCCTCCTCAAGATTTATTCCAAA
>JBDRZF010000105.1:0-5179 GCA_039803805.1 Caldifarciminota bacterium | reverse complement strand
CCCAATTCTTACATTTTTGAGACCTGCTTCTTTTGCTACTTCAAACATTTTAAAGGCATGAATTTTCTTTGTGGTTCCTATATCTCTCATTTCAAAATGAGGAGCAAATGCTAAAAGTGCATAAGGAATATGAGGATCAAAATCAGCAATAAATTTTGCAATATTTTTTATTTCATCCTCATTTATATAACCGGGGACCATCAGGGTTGAAACACATAGATGATTTTTCGCTTTATCCTTTAAAATATTTACACATTTTTTAAAATTCTCAAACACTCCGCTCCCATCATATCCTGTTAAAGCAAAATAAATTTCTTTGTTCCACGCCTTTATATCAAACTTAAGAATACCACCAGATTCCTTAACTACATAAACAATTTCCTCAAGAATTTTCTCATTCCACAAGCCATTTGATTCATAACATATAACTATTTTTTTCTTCATCGCCTTTTTTGCTATCTCAAGAGAATGAAGTGCCTGTGTTGTAGGATCACCACCAAAAAAGCATATACAATAAACCCTTTCATGAATTGCATTAATGATTTCCTCTGGAGAAATTGCCTTTTCATTTTCAGGATCTAAATATCTAAAATGATAGTTTTGACAAAAAAGGCAGTTTAAAGAGCACGTTTCATAGAATATCGCAAGATTATAATAACCTGTTTTTTTATGTCCTGAACAGACCCAGTCAGCAACACAGTTTGTTGGAAGTGGGTCATAGTAATATTTTAAAAAACCCTTTCCTTTTGAACCAATATGGATAATTTTATTATTTTTAACCTTTCTTAAACCACAAAATCCATATTCACCTTCCCCAATCCTGCAATTTCTTTTACAAAGACCGCATCTTATACCACTTTCAGGTGGGAAAGGAGGCAAATTGAATTTTTTCCTTGAAATCTCGTGTTTTTTTCTTATTTCATCAACAATTTCATTAAAATTTTTTAAAATACAATCCCTGCAAAAGGGCATTGTTTTTGAAATATAATCATATTCCTTTAAGCAAAAAAGGCATTTCATTTTCTTATTTTTATGAGTACGATAATTCCTGCAATGAAAAAGATTATATTTGGAATCCATGGGGCAATATGAGGGGGGAGTTTTTGCGTCTCACCCAATGCTTTTGATATTTCCATAATTCCCCAGTAAAGGAATGATATAAAAGAGCCAAGGGCAAAGGCAAAACTTCTTCCTCCTTTTTCAAGGGTAAAGGATAAGGGTAAGACGAAAAATAATGTTAAAAGACTTACAAGTGGGAAAGAAATTCTTGAATGAACTTCCACAACTTCTTTTGAGAAATCCATTCCTGCATCCTTTTTTGACTTTATCAAAGATAAAATTTCAAAAAAATTCATCTGGTCAACTGTTTTTTCTTCTCTTAAAATTACAAGAGGAGAAGATTTTAAATCATCATAAAATTTCTCATTATATTTTCTAACATATTTTATGTCTCCATCTTCGTCAAAAATTCTTTCCATAACTTCATAAAATCTCCATCCATTCCCCTCAAAAATTCCTGACTCTGCGTCAATTCTCCTTAAAAGTCTATTTTTTTCAAAAGTTAAAACAATTATATTTTTGGAACGCTCTTCTTTTGAAGAAATATATCCAAAAACATAGAAATTTTTCCCCCTACTTTCTAAAAATGTAAGATCAATTCCGTATATTCTTTCTGTTGGAGGAGGAATTTTTTTAATATATTTATAATTTATTTCTACAAATTTTTTTTGGAATAAAGGTTTTATAAATTCCTGAACTAAAAAAGATGAAGTAGTTAAAAAAAAGCCCAAAGAAATTATTGGTATAGAAAGTCTAACAAGATTTATACCTGCTGCTTTCATCGCAACGATTTCTTTTTTTCTGGCAAGAGTGCTTATTGAGAAAAATGGAGTTAAAAGCAGTGAGGCAGGTAAAAGTAAAACATAAAGATCAGGAATCTGATATATATAGTATTTTAAAATCACAAAAAATGGGACTTCTGCTTTTAAAAATCTATCAATTTTTTCAAAAAAATCAACTATAATATAAAGAAGTATAATACCAAATAAAAAAATAATAAAATACTTAGAAAATTCTTTAAGGAGATATCTGTCTAATTTTTTCACCTTATATTTTTTTCATTTCTTTAGCATGCTCAAGAACAATCTTTCTAACCCCACTTTTATAAAAAAGAATTTCGGCTTTTCCATCATAAATATTTAATATTTTCCCTATTCCAAATACAGGATGGAATACTTGCTCACCCTTTTCAAAATCTATTTTTCTTGTTATATCAGGCTTATTATGCCATATATATGTATCCGGGGGAAGGTCAAATAGAAACCTGCTTGGCTCAAGAAAACCTTTACCCCTTGCAAATCTGCTCCTTGCGTATAAGATATAAAGTTTTTCTTTAGCCCTTGTCATTGCCACATGAAAAAGCCTCCTTTCTTCTTCAAGTTCTTCATCTGAATCAAAGGCTGCTTTGTGGGGAAACACTCCATCTTCAATACCAGTAATTATGACACAGGGTGCTTCAAGTCCTTTTGCATTATGAACAGTTAAAAGGGAAATAACCTTTCTTTTTTCATCATATTCATCTGCATCTGTTTTCACAGCAACTTGAGAAAGATAAGCAAGAATTGATTTGTCCTCGCTCCTTTCACAAAATTCTTTAGTAGAGGCAAGAAGTTCCATAACATGGGAAACTTTATCTTCATATTCTTTTTCATCCTTACAAAGTGTTTTTAAATAATCTAAATAATTTATTTTTTTGATAAGAATTGAAAGTAAATCAAAAACTGTTTCTTTCTTTGTTAAATCAATTAGAAATTCAAAAAGTTTCTTTGCCTCGTTAAATTCCTTTCTATAAGAAGAAGGGATTTCCTTTTCAGAAAGAGAAAGAAGAGCCTCAAAAAGGCCAATCCCTTTACTTTTTGCAACCCTTTCAAGGAAAGCAAGCCTTTTTTCTCCAAAGCCCCTTGGTGGGACATTTATAATTCTTTTAAAACTTATATTATCCTTTGGATTAACTATAACCCACAAATATGAAAGTAAATCTTTTATCTCTTTTCTATCAAAGAAATGGATTCCACCAATTACGCGATAAGGTAAATTTTTAATTGTAAACACCTCCTCAAAAGGACGGGATTGGGCGTTTGTGCGATAAAGAACAAGATATTCATTAAATTTTCTTCCTTCCCTCATTATTATTTCATAAACCTTTTCAGCCTCATCCCTTTCATCATCACATTCAATAATCTCTATTAATTCACCATCCCCTTTTCTTGTATAAAGATTTTTACCTATTCGGAGTTTGTTTTTTGAAATAATTTCTTTGGCTGCCTTTAAAATTCTTCCATAAGACCTATAATTTTCTTCAAGTTTATAAATCTTAACATCCTTGAAATCGTTTTTAAAATCAAGTATATTTTCAAGTTTCGCACCTCTGAATCTATAAATAGCCTGATCCTCATCCCCTACAACAAAAAGGTTTCTATGTTTTGAGGCTAAAAGTTTTAAAAATTTATACTGAACATAATTTGTATCCTGAAATTCATCAACAAGAATATGTTTAAACCTTGACGCATATTCCTCCCTTATTTCGTTATAATTTTCTAAAAGATAAACTCCATAAAGAAGTATGTCATCAAAATCCATTGCATTCGCTTCTTTAAGTTTGCGATTATATTTAAGAATAACATCTCCTTCTTTATTATTCTCTATTTCATCAACTCCTATTTTAATCCTTGATATTCTATGAAGCATAAAATTTATACTTTCCCCTTCTGTCTTCATTATTTCCCTCAATATATTTTTCTGATCTTCTCTATCATAAATGGAAAATTGAGGTGTATAACCAATTAAATCTGCATATTTTCTCAATATTCTTAATATTAAGGAGTGAAAAGTCCCGAGCCATATTCCTTTTATTTCTCCTTTAAGTAAGGAATTTACCCTTTCTCTCATTTCATCAGCCGCTTTATTTGTAAAAGTTGTAGCGAATATATTTTCTGGCTTTATATTTTTATACTTTATTAAATAATAAATTCTAAAAGTTAAAACTCTTGTTTTACCTGTCCCTGCCCCTGCAAGCACTAAAGCAGGACCTTCTTCATGGGTTACTGCTCTTAATTGTTCTTCATTTAAAAATTTTTCAAGTTCTTTCATATTTAATTCTTTCAATTATTTTAGTTGTTGAAAAATTTTTAAGATAAGGAATTATAACTACCCTACCTTTTCTCTTCTTCACAAACTCTCCTCCAACAACTTCATTTTCTTTATAATCTCCTCCTTTAACAAGTATATCAGGTTTAATTTCTTTAATAAGTTTAAAGGGTGTTTTCTCATTAAAAATAACAACATAATCAACTCCTTTTATATTATCTATTATAAAGCCCCTCTCCTTTTCTTTCAAAATTGGTCTTCCTTTTCCCTTTATCTTTTTAATTGAAGAATCACTATTCAATCCAACAATTAGTACATCTCCAAATTTCTTTGCTTCTTTTAAAAGATAGATGTGTCCTTTATGAATTAAATCAAAACACCCATTCGTGAAAACTATTTTCTTTCCTTCCTTTTTTAACTTTTTAACAATTTCTTTTATCTTTTTTCTTGAAACAATCATTTTATCAAAAAATTAATTATTTCAGGATAAATCCCTAATAAAAATGTAAAAATCAAAAGATTAAAAATCAAAAAAATTCTAAAAAATTTAAAATTAATCCCTTTTAAATTCTTAAACATTTCTAATGCAATCCTTATATAATAATAGGAAGAAATAACAGAATTCAAGAAAGTAATAAATGTAAAAATTTCATATCCTTCTGAGATAATAAAACCAAGCATAAAGAACTTAACATAAAAACCACCTGTTGGAGGAATTCCTATAAGGGAAAGAATAAAAGATAAAGATGCAAAAGATAAAAAAAGAGAACCCTTGTTTTTTAAATCATTCAAAGTTATTCCCTCATTATCAAGGGACTGTAAACACAAAAATATTCCTGAATGAGAAAGTGTATAAATAATTAAATATAAAAAAAGAATGTTGAAAAAAACTTTTGATTTTATAATAAAAATTAAAAGCATATAACTTAAATGAAGCAATGTAGAAAAGGCTAAAATTCTTTTTAATTTTTTTTCAAAAATAAGAAGTATATTGGATAAAAACATAATCACTAATGAAAAAATTCCTATAAAA
>JBDRZF010000104.1:0-5283 GCA_039803805.1 Caldifarciminota bacterium | reverse complement strand
CATTATTCTGATATGTATAAGAATAAATTAAGAATACATTATCAGCAGCGCATGCCCATCCCCAGTGTGAAGAAGAAGTTGAATCACTGTAGAAGAATCTAAACTGGATTGAGTCGCAGGGAAGTTGGTTTGACAAATCAAAGGAATCTATTCCTGCTGCACTTGTCGTATAAACCTTTAATTGTGTCCAATTAGTCCATGAACCACCAACTTTTTTTCTGAAATGAACTCTATATTTTTCACCGCTCTGGTATACTCTAAATCCATATCCATATTTAAATTTTAAATTAGCAGAAGTTGATGGAATACCTATTGCAGGTGTCCATAATTCCTCATTGTAATTTATAACACCGCTTCCTGCATCATCATCATTATAATAAGCATAGGCAGTTCCATAGTTTGGTGGAGTATAAGTTCCTAAATCAGAAGTTGTTCCAACTGTCCATTTAAAGCCGTCATTGTTTCCATCTATAACTGTCCATCCAGGTGGGATTGTTCCTCCTTCAAAATTCTGAGAAAGAAGGGTATCAAAAACATATCCATAAGGCTGTAAAACAACGCTGTCTCCTTCTATTTTCGTTCCATTGAAAATATTATATTTAAACTGTGCTCCTTTTGTCTGATACCATGAGCATGTATTTCCAAGCATTGTTGTATCAATTGTTAAAGAAAATCTTGATGTAAATTGTGACCATGAGCCTTGTGAGGTTGTATCTTTTACCCTTACTTTAAACCAGTAAGTCTGAGCATGTGTGAGTGCGATAGGTAAATTATAAGTTGCAATTTGACCACTGGGATAAGGTTGTGTATTTATACTTTCAGGATTTGTAAATAGTGTATCAAGAGCCCATACAATTTGATATATTATATCATCACCCTGTGGGTCAACTGCTCTCATTTTAAATAGAGGATTCCTTGTGAATGTTTTTTCAAAATTGAAAGGAGTGAAAACTATAAGTGATTCAGGTATACCAGGTGATGGAGTATGAAGGAGTGATTGATATACATTTAAGATTCCCCATCCATATGTATTATTTGGATAGGGTGCTCCATGAGATGGTCTTCTTGCATAATCTAAGAGTAAATTATAAACATCTGTAAATGTTAATTGTGGGTTTTTCTGATAAAGTATTGCAATTGCACCTGCAACATGAGGGGTTGCCATTGATGTTCCACTCATAGTTCCATACGAACCACCGGGTAAAGAAGAATTGACACTCGCACCTGGGGCAGAAATATTGGGTTTTGTTAAATTCCAGTCAGGTCTTGGCCAGTATTGAGGGTCGTTCCAAGGTGGTTGGTTTGGAGCAGGTCCCCTTGAAGAGAAAGAAGCAATATAGTCATTAGCATCAGTTGCACCAACACCTATTGTTGTTGGAAAGTTTCCAGGTGTTCTATTTGATGTTGTTCCTTCATTCCCAATTGCAAATACGGGAATTATTCCTAAATTTCTCCAGTTTAAAACATCCTGCCAGAATTCAGTTGAGGTCATTCCGCCACCCCATGAGTTGGAAGAGGCTACAATATTAACTCCTTGGCTTTTCCATTCAGCCTGTTTCTGGAATCCTGCATGAATTGCTGCAGTTGGACAAGAACCACTTGCATTGCATATTTTACATGTTACAAATTTTGCACCAGGAGCAACACCTATATCATATTGAAATGGACCAAGTCCATCACCACCTAAAATTGTTCCCATTGTATGGGTTCCATGTCCATGGTCATCATAAGGATTGGGCTGGTTATTAACAGGGTCGTACCAATATGGTGAAAGCCATTTACCAGCAAGTGCAGGATGATTTACATCAACACCTGTATCCATATGTCCAATTATTACTCCTTCTCCTGTATAACCTATCATCCAGCATGAATCGGCTCTTACCTTTAATATGTTCCATTCTATTGCCTCTGTTTCCGAACTTTTCTTTTCGGAAGAAACAATATCCGCGAGAGGAACTTCAAAATTTTCAATTATGTATTCAACATCTTCTCTTTGAGCAATTGCTTCTATCACATCTTTTGTTGCCTTTACATAGAATCCATTGAATATCCAATATGGGGTAAGGTCAGATATTTTATCCTTGAAATTGTTTTTTAGGTAATTTAATATATCTTTTTGTGAATTTTGAGAAAAGTTTTTAAGAAATTCAACGTATTCTTTTGGCTTTAATCCTTTTATTGATTCAAAATCGGGTTTTTCAGTAAGATGCACTATTATTTCTATTTTTTCATCAGGTGGTGTATTCTGCATGATTTCCCTCAGGGATGGCATTATTTTATCCACCCCCATATTTATCACCATACTTATTATTATACCATACCACATATTTCTCACCTCCTTATTATAATAATGTATTTATAAAGGAATAACATCAAAAAAGTCAAGTTGAATATGCTTTTATTATTTCTTCAATTTCTTCTCTTTCAAGAATTTCCTTTTCAAGTAACTTTTCGACTATTTTTTCAAGAATAATTTTTTTCTCCTTTATTATTTTTTCTGCTGTTTCTTCTGCCCTCTTAATTATATTTTTAATTTCTTCATCAATCATTTCAGCAGTTTTCTCACTATAATACCTTTTTACTCCAAGTTCTCTTCCAAGAAATATCTCTTCCTCTACCTTACCAAATGTAACAGACCCAATTTTATCACTCATCCCCCATTCACAAACCATTTTTCTTGCTATTTCTGTTGCCCTTTCTAAATCGCTGGCTGCTCCTGTTGTTTGTGTATTTAATATTATCTTTTCTGCTGCTCTTCCTCCAAGTAAAACTGCTAATTGACTCTCAAGATACTCTTTTGAATAAATATGTCTATCATCTTCTGGAAGTTGTTGTGTGACTCCAAGTGCTCTTCCTCTTGGGATTATTGTAACTTTATGGATTGGGTCAGCATGGGGAACGAATTTTGAAACAAGAGCATGTCCTGCTTCATGATATGCAATCAATCTTTTTTCTTCTTGTGAAAGAGCAAGGCTCTTCCTTGCTAAGCCCATTAAAACTTTATCCTTTGCTTCTTCAAAATCTTCCATCTCAACCTTATCTTTCCCTTTTCTTGCCGCAAGAAGTGCTGCTTCATTGACCATATTTGCAAGGTCTGCACCTGCAAAGCCAGGTGTTCCCCTTGCAAGTTTCTTTAAATCAACATCTTCTCCGAGAGGTATTCTCCTTGTATGTATTTTAAGTATTTCTTCTCTACCTTTTACATCCGGTCTATCAATAACTATTTGTCTGTCAAATCTACCGGGTCTTAAAAGTGCAGGGTCTAAAATATCGGGTCTATTTGTTGCAGCCATTATTATGACACCATCCTTTGTATCAAAACCATCCATTTCAACAAGAAGTTGGTTTAAAGTTTGTTCTCTTTCATCATGTCCTCCACCAAGTCCTGCTCCTCTTAATCTTCCAACTGCATCTATTTCGTCTATAAAAACTATTGCAGGTGCCATTTTTTTTGCCTGATCAAAAAGATCCCTTACCCTTGCTGCACCCACACCAACAAAAAGTTCCACAAAATCAGACCCAGAGATAGAAAGAAAAGGAACTTTTGCTTCTCCTGCAACTGCCTTTGCTAAAAGAGTTTTTCCTGTTCCTGGAGGTCCTAAAAGTAATACTCCTTTGGGTATTCTTGCTCCAAGTTTTTGAAACTTTTGTGGATTTTTAAGAAATTCTATAACTTCTTTTAACTCCTCTTTTGCCTCATCACAACCTGCCACATCATTAAATGTTACCTTTGGTCTATCCTCAGTTAATATCTTTGCTCTAACTTTTCCAAAAGAAAAGGCTCTTGAACTTCCACCCTGTATTTGTCTTAAAAACAAGAACCAGAATACAATAAAAATTAAAAACCAAGGAGCATATCCAAGTAAAATTTCCCAGAAAGGATTTTTTGTCTTTGTTTTAACTTCTACTCCATTTTGTGTTAAAAGGTCAAGCAGATCAGACTTTGGAAATGGAAGAGAAAGTTTAAAATTTTGATAATTTACATCCTTTACTATCACAGGATTTTTGAATTCTCCTGTTATTTCTTTCTCAGTAAAGATGACTTCTTTTATATTTCCTTTTTTTATCTCTTCTAAAAATTTAGAATATGAAATTTCCAAAAAGGATATTCTCTTCTCGCTAAAATAGGCAATAAGAAGGGCAAAAGATAAAAATATCAAAATCCAGAAAATAATTCCCTTTAAATAGTCTTTTTCGCTTTTTTTCTTCTCATTCATTTTTCTCCTCCAAATCTATAATTCTAATATCTTTAAGATAACGGAATTTTTCATCAAAGTCAAGTCCATACCCCACAAGAAAAAAATTTGGAACCCTGAAACCTACATAGTCAAGGGGCACATTTGTTTTTCTCCTTTCAAATTTATCAAGAAAAACACATATTTTACAGGACAGGGGTTTTTCTTTTTTAATTTTTTCATATATTTTTTTCAAAGTAAATCCTGTATCAATGATATCTTCAACAATTAAAACATGTCTTCCTTTTAAAGAAATTTCTGGTTTCATAATCCATTTTATTTTACCATCTGAAATGCTCTTTGACCCGTAACTTGCTACCCTTAAGAATTCAATCTCATGGGGAAAATTTAAATTTCTTATAAGATCAGACAAAAATACAAAGCCACCTTTTAAAATACCTATTATCACAGGATTTTTCCCATTATAATCTCTTTTTATTTCTTCAGCAAGTTCTTTAACTCTTTTCTTTATCTCCTTTTCTTTTATAAGAATTTTAAGTTTCATTTTTAATTTCTATAATTTTAATAGAATTTTTTATTTTTTTCAAATCATCAGAGAAAATAGAAGGATAAGCCCATAAAATCTTTTTATTCTTTGCAATCACAGGGATAACTTTCCTTAAAAATCTCGGTATTTTAAATTCATTAAATATTTTTTTCATCTTTTTTTTCTTTCTATTTATAATTATATAATCACCTTCCTCCCAGTTTCTTAAAAAACCTCCAATATTTTCATTTATTTTTATTTTAATGCCAAGTGGCTCCCATTTAAAAATACCTTTTTTAATTTTTTCTTTCCTTTTTAATTTTATTTCTTTAAAAATGCTGAAATAACCCATTGAGACTTCTAAAAAAACATTTTTTGTTAAACTAACCCTTCCGCTTCCCTTTTTGTATATTTTTTTAATTTCTTCTTTTTGATAAAAATTTAAAGACTTATTCTTTTCAATTTTTTGGAAAATATAGTTTGAGAGTTCCGAAATTTCATAATCCGAAATTTGTGGCATTTTTAAAATAAAGAAATTTTTCCCTTTTATATAAAGATTTT
>JBDRZF010000103.1:0-5332 GCA_039803805.1 Caldifarciminota bacterium | reverse complement strand
TGAAGTTGATCCCTTTTATGTTTCAATTTCTCTATTATTGGATGAATTCTTTTTATTTTTAAAGGAAAAAAATTTAAAGGATTTGGAAAAATATGTAGAATGTCTGCTTTTAATAGCCCTTTTAATACATTTAAAAATTTTAAGATTCTTAGGGAAAAAAGAAAAAGAAGAAGAGGAAATTTCTGAAGTTTTAGTAGATTTCCCCCAAGATGATGAAAAAATAAAAATTATTACTGATTTTTTAATTAAAAGAAAAGAACTTTTTGAAAAACTTTTTAAAAGAGAAGTTTTTTTTGAAGAAGATTTAAAAATTGAACCATCCACTCTTTACAAGATATTTCAGGAGATAATTTCTCAATTTAAAGAGGAGAAAATTATTTTTGATGATATACCAAAAATAGAGGAAAAAATGGATGAAATAATAGAAAGATTAAAATTAAAAAAAATTTTGAAATTTAGAGAAATTTTTGAAAATTGCAAAAGAAAAATAGAAGTTATTGTTTATTTTCTTGCTCTTTTAGAACTTTTGAAGAATAAAAAAATAAAACTTGTTCAAAAAGGGCTTTTTTCAGAAATCTATATTTATCTAACTTAATATTTTGAATATTTTTTTAATGCTTTTCTTAAAAATCCTGTTAAATTCTTTCTCCATATTTTTTGTTTTTTCTAAAATTTCTATCCTTTCTTTTTCTTTGACATTTTTTAAATTTATTAAAACATTCATATATGCTCCATAAAAGGAAGAATATAGATTTAAAAAGGAACAGCCAATATCGGATAATGCAGATTTCATTCCATATTTTAAAATAAATTTAGATATTTTTATTGCATCAAGTGATTTTTCCATTATATTAAAAGGAACATTTATTGCTTCCATAAGCATTTCTTCTATATTTTTCTTTTCCTTTAAAGCCTTTAAATATTTTTCAAAAGCCTCTTTATCTTTTTGAACACTTAAAAGTGCAAACTCCTTTATTTCTCTCAATTTATCAGAAATCCCGTAAAGTTTTTCTTTTAATTTTTTGTTCTTTATCCTGTCAAAGGATAGATTCAAAACCATTAAAGTGAGAGCACAACCAAGGGATAAACATAAAGCACTGGCAGAGCCACCGCCAGGAGAAGGGCTTTCCCTTGAAATTTCATCCACAAAATCAATCAATTTTTTATTTAAAAGTTCTGCTTTGAATATTTCTGGAAGTCCAATTACTTTTTTTTCAATTTCAAAAGGAGCAACATCTCTTAGACCGAGAGATTGAATTGCAGTTTCAATAATATCTTTTGAGGGTATGCCAAAACTTTTTCCTTGCTTTTTAAGATAATATTTACCCGCCTCTAAAATTGCCTCATAGGGAATGAGTCCAACTATTTCACTTCCTGTAACAGTTAATCCTCTTTCATCTGCAAGTTTTTTTGCTTCTTCATAAACATGATGCACATTTGTTATTTTATAATTTGTAAGATTAATACTTATCTGAACCCTATCATATTCAGGTATTTTCCATCCTATTGCCTTACATTCTTTAAATTTCCCGGGTTTTTTAACAGGTTTGCCTATTGGATTTTCTGGATCAATATTATGTATCTTTAAGAGTTCTTTTAAATCATATCCATGTTTTTCTTTACAGTGTTTTGCTGTTTCATCAATTGTTTTTCCTATAAAATTACAATTTCCGCAGGGGAAATAATTTTCTTTATACCTTACTATTTCGCCCTTATAATAAAAAGGTTTTATATTTCCTTTTCTTACACTTCTTCCCTTTTCCCTTAATTCAAAGGCTATATCTGTTGCATACTTTGTTTCCCTTGTATTCAAATTTATATTATAAGCAATCAAAAAGTCTCTAACACCAATTATTGTTGCACCTGATTTAGGATTAAATTCACTTGGTCCATAATCAGGTTTCCATTCAGGACTTTTTAATTTTTCTTTTAAGCCTTCATATTCCCCTTCCCTTATATTTGCAAGATTTTCCCTTTCAGGTTTTGTTGCAGCCTTTCCATAAAGATAAACTGGAATTTTTAATTCTTCACCAACCCTTTTTGCAACTTCCTTTGCAATTTCAATGCATTCTTCAAAGGAGACATTTTTTAAAGGGATAAAAGGGACAACATCAGCAGCACCTATTCTTGGATGTGCTCCTTTATGTTTTCTCATATCTATTAATTCTACTGCTTTTTTAATTCCCAAAAATGCTGCTTCCTTAACTCTCTCAGGAGTTCCTATAAATGTTATAACAGTTCTATTTGTTTCATATCCCATTGATACATCAAGAATTTCTATCCCTTCAATAGAACTAATTTCATTAACTATTTCATCAATTATCCTTTTATTTCTACCCTCAGAAAAATTTGGAACGCATTCAACAAGTTTCATGTTCAGTCCTCCTCATAAATTGCACAAAATCTTGGATTCTCCCATAATATAACCCTTTTTACATTTGGAAATCTTTCCTTTACTTTATAATATATCCATTTTGCAAAATTTTCTGTTGATGTTATAAACTTAAATTCTTCATTCAAATTTTTACCCTCTGGTAAAATTTCTTTAAGATAATTTTCTATTTCAAAAAAATCAATACCATAACCTTCCTCATTAAGTTTTTCACATTTTATTTCAACTTCACATACAAATTTGTGCAAATGATTTTTTTCCTTTTTCCCTTTATAAACTGGTAAAAAATGGGTTGCGCTAAACTTTCTTTTTACCTTTAATATCCACATTATAAATATCCTTCCTTTTTTCTGAAAAATATTTCGGTTAAAAAAATTAGTGTTATAAAGATATAGGATAACATATTTTTTCTTAAATCAAATTCATATTTTTTTTCAAAGTATCTTTTTTCTTTAAATTTAAAACTATCTCTTACCTCTTCCCCTCCTGTTTTTCTTGCAAGAAATGATAAATATTCTCTATCAATACTTTGAAATACATCCTTTTCTAAAATTTCAAAATTTCCATAAATTCTTTTTTCAAAATCTCCTCTTTTTATGTTTATCTCAAAATCATATTTTCCCTTTTCCATCCTAATTGGTGGAGAAGTATAAATCCCTTTGCCTTCATAAATCATAGGATAATTTTTATCTTTTATTTTAAGTCTTACCTTTGAGTCAAAGGAAGGTTTCAAAAGCGGAGTAAATAAAAAGCATTTAATTAAGAAATCTTCATCCTCTCTTAAATTTCCTTTTATCTCAAAATAAGAAATTTCTGGATTTTTTAATTCACCTGTTTTAAATATTTGATTTAAAATTGTGTCTCTTATATTTTCATTAAGGGGAAATAGAATTTCAAAAAGATTTGTTATTAAAACGTGTGTTTCCTTATCATTCTGGATAACTGCTTCAAACTCTTTTGAGTCTGACTCAATTAAAAGAATTTTTTCTCCCTCAACTTTTTTTGAAAGAATTTTTAAAGGTTCATAGATTTCAATCTCAAAATTTTTCCCCTTTAATATATTTTTTCCTTTTATTTCATTAGATTCAATTCCTTCATAAAAATAAAATATTCTCTTTGAATTTAAAATTTTATTATAATCTTTTATTAAGATTGGAGAAATCACTATTAAAAAATCACTTTCCGATGGAATTTCTCCTTTTTCTATTTTCTCATTTATTTTTACAATCCTATCAGGGGAAATCTTTACAAAAATATCTATATTTTCAGCAATTCTTTTTCTAATAAATTCTCTTAAAATTTTTAAAATTGGTAGTGGCTTTTCACATATCATTACTATATGTGGACTTTTTTTAAGAACATTTACCTCAAATTCTTTTTTTATTCTTTCTCCATTTTTTAAAATTGATATTGATATTTTTTTCCTGCCTTCCTTTTTAAAAGAAATTTTGAAATTGAACCTATTTTCCCCTTTCTTTATATTTATTTCTTTATGAATATTTATTTCCTCTGTATTTAATTCTACTTCCCCTTTGAAATTCTTTTCTGAATTAAAAAAAACTTCTATCAAAAATTCTTCATTTTCAAAAACGTAAGTTGGTAATTTAACATTCATTTCTTCACCTATCTCTATTTCAGGAAAAGTATAAACATTTACTGGAGTACCTATTTCTTCAAAAATTTTTTTAATTTTCTCACTGAAATTACCATCGGAAATTAAGAGTATTTCAGAAATTTTTTTTGTTTTAATTTCTTTTAAAAATTCCTCTTCATCTTTAAGAAAGAATATTTTATAATTTCCTTTTATGTTTTTTAAAAATTTTTCTCCCTCTTTTATTTTGTTCCTATAATTCATACTTTGCCTTTTATCAAATATTACGAGATTCTCTCCTTTTTGTTTTAAATTTAAATAAAATACTGGATTAAAAACCAAACTAAAAAATAAAAAAAGCCATAGAGATCTTAAAAAAATTAATGGGAATTTAAAATTTTTGAGATAAATTAAAAGCCCAAAAATTAAGGAAAGGATTAAGATTAAAAATATTTTCAAAATTTATAAGAAATATCTATTCTATGGATATCTCCAAAAACACCAAAGGGTGTATAAGAATAAAACAAATTTATTTTCTTTATTTCAATTCCAATTCCGCTTGAAAATCCTGAAAAAAGTTCTTTTATACCTTCGCCTATTTTTGTATCCCTATTATAAGTTGTATATGATATGGATATTCTTAAATTTTTTCCCCATCTATATAAATAAGATATTTCCCCATTTATCCCTTCATTCATTATATAAAATAAAGAAACTCCTACCTCAAAAGTGCTGAATTTTAAACCACTACTATATGTAAATTTTAATGGGAAAGTGCTTCTTTCTTTATTAAATGGTTTTATTTCAAATCCAATATATTTTAATGTGAAAGAATTTCTCCATAGACCATCCTTAAAAACCTTTTTTTCGTAAAAATTATATCCAAAGGAAAGAGCAGTTCCCAATGATGAATATTTATCAAGTACATTATAAAGTAATTCAAAAATGCCTCCAATTTTATGTTTTTGAGTTATAGGAAAACAGAGGCTCATAGAAATATTTTCCCCAATGTATTCTCCTATTTCATTTCCAAATGTATCTGCTTTTGTGAATTCGCCAAGATGCAAGAAACGAATCAAGATCCAGAAAGTGGGAGATTTGCCAATCGGAAATGTTAAATATCCTTGATGCATATCAATTATATAATTTCCATAACCTGCTTCAATCATTCTTTCAACTTCAAAAATTTCTGATGGATTTACAAAAAGTGCAGAAGGTGATTTTCCAAAAAGTCCTAAAAGATTTAAAAGCGCACTTTCTTTTGAAGAAGCAGGTATCTTTAAATAATCATAAGTTCCTGCAAAAAGATAAAATGGTATTATTAAAATTATTCTTTTCATTTTTAAATT
>JBDRZF010000102.1:0-5352 GCA_039803805.1 Caldifarciminota bacterium | reverse complement strand
CTTCCAAAAGCATCTTTAAATGCAACTTACTCTTTTTCTTCTCTTACAGAAAAGATGACCCAGTATCAGATAGTTGGTATTGATACTATAAATTGGAGACCCATTTATCAAAAATTTGATATTGAATTTGGGAAACCTGAAAGAAGAGGATTAATTTTTTCAATTAATCAAAATTTATTTGATTTTTTTAAATCTCTCCATTCTTATAAAGCCTCTTTAAATTCAAAATTGAGTGAAATTGAAAGTTTTGAAGGCAAAAAAATATATCTTGAAAACGAAATAAGAAAAATATGCACAGAGTTATTATTTTTGAAAAAACAGATAGAAGTTTTAGAGAAAACAAAAGAGAATTTGGAAGCCCACTATAAAATTGCAAAGAAAAGATATGAAGAAGGCTTGGCTTCGGAACTTGAACTCCTGCAAGCAGAAATATCACTTAAAAATTTTTATCCACAAATAGAAATGTTAAAACTTAGTACCCAAAAATTAAAGGATATTTTAAAAAATCTTGCAGGTATAGAAGAAGAGATAGATTTAAAGGATACACTTTATTTTGAAAAATTTGATGTAATTGTGGATACTCTCTATGAAAAGGCACTTTCAGAAAGAAAAGATATTTTAAGTTTAAAATTCTCTATGGAAGCATTAAAAGAAGTAATTGAGGTTCAAAAAGGGCTTAACAAACCTAACATTTTTTTCTCTTATCAATATCAATATTCAAAACCCTATGGTTTTTTTAAAGACGAATGGGGAGGATATTATACCCTTGTATTTGGACTATCTTGGAACATATTTGATGGTTTTTCAACTTATGGAAATGTCAAAAAAAGTATAGCCAGTTATGAATATTTAAAAAAGAAATTTAAATTTATAGAGGAGAATATAAAAAGTGAGATAAAAAACAATGTAGAAGCCTTGAAGACAAATGAAAGAATAGTAGAAACCCAAAGAGAGAATATTAAAATTGCTGAAAAGGCTTTAAGGGTGGCAAAAGTGCAATATGAAAATGGATGGATTTCTCATATTGAATATATGGATGTAGAACTTTCGGCATTAAATGCAAAATTAAATTTTTTAAAGGCAATAAAGGATTACAAAATTTCAAAATTAAATTTAATCAAAACTTTAAAAGGTGCAATTGAGATAGGAGGATTTTAATATGAGAGGAAGGGTTCTTTTAACGGGGATAATTCTTTCAGTGTTTACTTTTTGTAAAGAAAAGGATAAAAACTTAAAGAAAGAAGAAGTGATTCCGGTTACAATAACTATTCCAAAAAAAAGAGATATTTTAAAAGAAATAATTTTTACTGCAGATATTGAAGGAAATCCTGATATATATGTATATCCTGAAATCCCTGGATATTTTTTAAAATATACAGTGAAAGAAGGTGAAAAGGTTGAGAAGGATGGAATAATTGCCTATATTGAAAGAAAAATACCAGGGATGGAATATAATCCAATTCCTGTTAAATCACCAATCTCAGGTTATGTATCAGAACTTTTGAGAAAAAATGGCGAATTTGTAACCCAATCAAAACCAATTGCAAGAGTTGCAAGGTATGATGAATTATTTGCTGTTTTATCATTACCCGAAAAATATGCAGGGAAGATAGAGGAAGGTGAAAAAGTAAAAATAATATTTAGTGAAAAAGAAGTAGAAGGATTTTTAAAATGGATTTCAAAAACTCTTGATCCCTTTACGAAAACCTTAAAAGTAAAAATTCTTTTTAAAAATCCGGGTGGAATATATCCCGGAATGTTATGTGAAGTAAAAATTCCTCTTGAAAAGAAAAAGAATACTCTTTCAATAGAAAAGGATGCGATTCTTGGAGAAATAGTAAAGTATGTATTTATAAAAAAAGGAGAAATAGCAGTGAAAAAAATAGTGGAAATCGGAATAGAAAGTGATGAATACGCTGAAATTTTGTCAGGCTTAAAAGAAAGTGACACGGTCATTTTAAAAGGTAATAGAATTTTAAAAGAAGGAATGAAAATAGAGGTAAGGGAGGAATAAAAGTGGTAAAGGGTGCCTTAAAAAAACCTTTGCTTGTCATAGTAGTCTTTTTAGTTCTTTTAATAGGTGGACTTATATCTTTAAGAGAACTTCCTTTAGACCTTTTCCCTGATATTTCTCTTCCAATGCTTTCTGTTATAACTTTTTACCCAGGGGCAGGTCCTTTAGAAGTAGAAAAACATATAACTGAGTTAATAGAAGAGGCTGCAAGTACTGTTCCAAATTTAAAAAAAATAAGATCTGTTTCGCAGGAAAATATCTCGGCAGTTACTCTTGAATTTGAATGGGGAACTGATATAAATGAGGCTGCAAACGATTTAAGGCCAAAATTGGACCTTATAAGAGCAAACTTACCAGAAGATGCTGAACCTCCCGAAATATTTAAATTTGATGTTTCAATGTTCCCAATAATGATAATTTCTCTCGCATCAGAGGATACAACTTTTGATATAAGGAAAATTTTTGAAAATGAAATAAAAGATGAACTTGGAAAAGTTCCTGGTGTTGGTCAAATTCAACTTTGGGGTGGAGGAAGAAAAAGAATTGTAAAAGTAGAGGTGAATAAAGAAATACTTGAATCTTACGGAATAGACCTTAACTATATTGCGAATATTTTAAAATTTGAAAATATGAACATCCCTGCTGGTGAAGTTGAATCAAATAGTAAAATTTATACAGTTAGAATACCTGGCGAATTTAAAGATATTTATGAAATAGAAAACCTTTTAATCCATACTCCTAAAGGAGCAAAAGTAAGACTTGCTGATATTGCTGATGTAAGACTTGATTATGAAAGAAGAATAAATTATATAAGAAGTAATGGAAAAAATTCTCTATTAATAGGAATTTTAAAACAATCAGGAGCAAATACTGTTCAAGTTGCAGAAAATTTAAAAAAGAAATTGAAAAAACTTGAAAAACAATATGAAAAGGATAAGGTGAGTTTCATTGAAGTATTTGATTCCTCAAAATTTATAAAAGATTCAATATTCAATCTTACAAAAACGGTTTTAATAGCGGCAATTCTTGTTATTTTTGTTGCCTTTTTCTTTTTAAGAAACATAAGGGGAAGTATTATCATAGCAGTCACAATACCAACATCTCTAATTGTTGCCTTTATATTCCTTTATCTTATTGGTGCATCAATAAATCTTGTATCCTTGTCATCTCTTGCAATAGCAATAGGAATGGTTGTGGATAACGCAGTAGTTGTTCTTGAAAACATTTTTTATCATAGAGAAAGGGGAGCAGGTAGAAAAGAATCTTCTCTTTTTGGAACACAGGAAGTTGCACAGGCAATAACAGCCTCAACATTAACAACAATAGCAATATTCTTACCAATAGTAATAATAAAAGGACTAATTTCTGTTATGTTCAGACAACTTGCATTTACAATCTCAATAGTCCTTCTAACATCCCTTTTTATAGCATTCACACTAACACCGGTTTTATCATTTAAATTTTTAAAAATAAAGGAAAAGAAAGGAATAAGTAAAAAGATTTCAGAATTTATTGAAAAAATATATCTACCAATGGAAAAAGCCTATCATTCTTTTCTTTCTTTTAGTTTAAAACATAAATTAATAGTTTTTTTAAGTGCTACTTTACTTTTTATTATAGGGATTTTGCCTTTTATAACCGGTATTTTAAAAACAGAATTTCTCCCAGAATCCGATACAGGGCAGATAAGTGGTAATTTTATACTTCCACCAGGAACAAAGCTTGAAATAACGAATGAAGTTGTTAAAAAATTGGAAAATTACATTCAAAAAGAGGTTCCAGAATGCAGAATTTACGGAGCAAGAGCAGGGAGAACAGAGGGAGGATTTGCAAGTATAATGGGAATGGCAGAAGGAGATAATACAGGATTCTTATCACTAATGCTTGTTCCAAAAAAAGAAAGGAAAAGAAGCTCCGAGGAAATAGTATACCTTTTAAATAAAAAATTAAAAGACATACCCGGAATTGTCCAAGGTTCTTTTGAGATAAGAGGTGGATTTGGCACCCATTTTCTTGGAGCATCTCCATTAGAGATTAAAGTTTTTGGACATGATATAAAGAAGACAGACTCAATTTCAAATCTTATAAAAACAAGACTTGAAAAAATAGAGGGTGTTTCAGGGCTTTCAATTTCAAGACAGTCAGGAAATCCCGAACTTTCTTTAAGATTTAAAAGGAATATTTTAAAACACTATGGGCTTTCTGCTTCAGGGCTTGGAATTTATTTAAGAAATGTAATAACAGGAATAAAGGCAGGAGTTTTAAGAAAAGGAGGAGAAGAAATAGATATAATTGTAAGACTTGATGAAAAATCAAGAAGAGACATAAATATACTAAAATCATTGTCTATTCCTCTTACAAACGGAGAAAGGGTTCCTCTTGAAAATCTTGGAGAATTTGTAGAAACCTATGGTCCTTTAAAAATTGACAGAGAAAATAAGGAAAGAGTTGTTAAAATAACAGGAAGTTTTTACGGAAGGGCTTTAAGTGAAGTTATAAGAGATGTCCAAAAGATAATTTCAGAAATAAAGATTCCTGAGGGTGTAAAAATAGAAATAGGAGGCTCTTTTTCAGAGCAAAGAGAAAGTTTTCAAACTTTATTTTGGGCATTCATAATAGGAACAATTCTCGTTTATCTTGTAATGGTTGCACAATTTGAATCCTTTTTGCATCCTTTTATAATAATGTTTGCAGTACCTTTTGGAATAGTTGGTGTAAGTTTTGCACACCTTATTGCAGGAATACCTTTTTCATTAACTTCCTTTATAGGTCTTGTGATGCTTGTTGGAATAGTTGTTAATAATTCGATAGTTCTAATAGATTACATAAATATATTGAGAAAAAGGGGTGCTAAACTTCTGGATGCAGTTAAGGAAGCTGGTAAAAGAAGATTAAGACCCATAATAATCACAACAATAACAACAATATTTGGGCTTTTGCCCTTAGCACTTTCAACTGCTGAAGGTTCTGAATCATGGAGACCTTTGGGAATATCAGTTATTGGGGGTCTTTTAGTTTCTTCTTTTATAAGTCTTATAATAGTTCCAATTATATATGTATTTTTTGAAAGACTAAAAGGAGTTAAGGAATGAAAATGCTACAGATAATATGTGATTCAGGATTTGAAGAATATTTACTTGAAAAACTTGAAAAGGAAGGAATAAAATCCTTTACAAAGATAGAAAAAGCACTCGGAAAGGGAAATTCTTCGCAACCCCATATGGATTCTCATATATGGCCTGGTTTTTATGTCCTTTATTTTATTTGCGTTAGTGATGAAGAATATAGCAGGATTAAACCGATACTTTTGGAGATAAAGGAAAAGATAAAAAAGGAGG
>JBDRZF010000101.1:0-5417 GCA_039803805.1 Caldifarciminota bacterium | reverse complement strand
TCTCAAATTTACTCAGATCTATTTTTTGATTTTAAAAATGAAAATTTTTCAATTCTTTTAAATTTAAAGGGATTAAATTTGGAAAAAATAAAGATAAAGGAAGACCTTGTGTTTGAAGGAAATTTTGATTTTAATCTAAATTTTAAAAAAATTAAAGATAATATTAATTTAAGTTTTAATATTAATTCTCCTAATTTAAAATTAAGCGAAGCCGCGATCTCAGATTTTTTATCTTTTGGTGAAGGAGATGAAAAGAAATTGAAAATAAATATAAAAGGAAAACTTATGGAAGGAGAAATTGAGATTAATGGATTTTTATACAACTTAGAAAGGTTTTTAAAAAATCCTGAATATGAGGCAGAATTAATAATAAAAAAAGTTCCTATTACTTACATTCAAAAATTTTTAAATTTCAAATTAATAAATTTTACCAAGGGAAATGTTTCTACAAATATAAAAATTGATAATAAAAAAAATAAAGGTGAAATAATCTTAGAAAATGCAGAGGGTGAGTTTCTTTACCCATTTTTATCCTTTCGTAATTCCTTTTTATTTATTGATATAAATAACAATAAAATAAATGGGAAAATGAATGGTTTATCTGGGGAAGGAAATTGGAGGGGTATAATAAAGGCAATATTTAAGGAAAATAGAATTGACAGTTGCAGCATATCATTAACTTTAAAAGAAGTTCCGGTAGTTTATGATTTTATTGAAGGGAAAACAAGTGGTAAATTTAATATCTCAATTTGCAAAAATGATGTAAATTTATCATCAAATTTAAAAGTTGAAGAAGCCTTTATAATGCCTGTTTTCAGAAAAGAAGAGTTTACTCCTTCTCCTTCAACTATTTTCTTAGATCTTTTATTTAAAAGCGATGGAAAAATTTTTATTTTCAATGAATGGATAGATGCGGAACTTAAAGGAGAAGTAAGGGTTAGCAAGACGGATTTGATTAATTATTATATAAATGGAGAATTGGAAGTTATCCATGGGAAAATTTTTTACCTTGGAAATGTGTTTGATGTAAAAGAAGGATACCTGTTTTTAAGAGGGGAGAAGGAATTTTTGCCCGAAATAAATCTTAGAGCAGAGTTACCTTATGTTATCAATAATGAGAAGGTGAAAATAATTCTTCAAATTAAGGGAAATTTAAAAGACCCTGATTTTAGGATATATTCTGAGCCGGTATCCTTTGACGAGAGCACTTTAATAAAAGTTCTTACTTTTGGTGAAGTAGGTACAAAACCATTTTCAGAAATTGGTATGCGAGGAATGGCAATAGGAGAAAAGATTTTTTCAACGCAGGTTAAAAAATTGACAAGAATAACGGAGTTTTCCTTAATGAGCGGGACAAATCCATCAATAATGCTTGGAACATATGTTTCTCCTGATATCTATATAAAATATCAACATGATTTTTTATCTTTTTACAAAGATATTTTCTTGATAAAGTATTTTTTAAACCCAAGATTTTCTATATATTCAAAAAGAGAAAGAACAGGAGAAATAACAACAGGTCTTGAAATTGAAATCCGTTTCTAACCTTTTTTCTTAAAACTGATATCTTTTTTAAATTCTTTTAATATATTTCTTATTTCTGAAAATTCTTCTCCTTTTTCAATGTTTTCAAGAAACTCAAAGTAAAAACATAATAAAATTCCAAAGACTAAAGAAACAAATATCCCGAGAAAAATTATAATTCCTTTTTTAGGGAATCTTTCAACAAGTTCAGGTTTTGCTCTGCTTAAAACATTTATTAGATTAATTTTTGTGGTTGCCTCAACCTTTGCTTTTTCATATTCCTGTGAAAGATAAGAAAAAACACCTTCCATTGCCTTGTATTCTGTTTCTGTTCTTAATAGTAAGGAATAAACATCAGCAAGTTTTTGAACTGGCATGCTAAAGGCTCCCCCAAATCCCATAGGTTTTTGTGGAAATTCAAATTCTTTTAATTTATTTCTTATATTGGAAAGTTTTTCCCTTAATTTTTGAACTTGTGGATTATCGTAAGGATTATAACTTTGTAAAGTTTTAAGTTCAACTTCTGTTTCTATTTCCTGTTTTTTTAAATCGGAATAAACCTGATAACTTGAAGTGTATTCTCTCTCAATTATAAAAATATTGTACTTTTTTTTAAGTTTTGCGAGTGAATCGGCAATTCTAATGACATTTTCCTTTGCCTCGAGCATTGCCTCTTCAAGAAATTTCATCTTCCAGTTTGTATAAGAATAATAAAATTCTTCTGTAACTTCCATAAGTGCCTCTATATAAGCATTTGCCATTTCAACAGAAAAATTTTTATCTTTGGTTGAAACCTTTATCTCAACGATTCCTTCCGCTGTTGTATTTATCTTTACATGGTCATCAAGCCAATCAAAAGCCCTTTTTAAATCCTTTATTTTTTCTTTTTCCATTAACTTTGTCTTTTCTATCACTTTACTCTTTATTTTCTCTTCTTTTAAAAAACTTGCAAAAATATCTCCTATGCTTATGACTTCCCCAAACCTTGAAGGTGTCGGTCTTATTCCTATATAAGAATAAAGATCAAGATGTGTTGATGGTAAAATAAAGGAAGTTGTTGGAATAAAACTTGCAGTTGCTATATAAGATTTTGGTAATATAAAAGCAAGAATTATAGATAAAATAGTTAAAAATAAAAAATTGAAATACAAACTTTTTCTCCACTTCGCTATTATATTTATAAAATCAGTAAATTTCATTTTTTCTCCTTTTTAAAAATTATGATATCACCATTTTCAACATAAGGATTTGAATTTAAATCTCCTTCATTTAAATATTTTGATAGATTCACTTCAATTTTTTCTCCATTCCTTATAATATAGATTTTACCCTTTCTTATTTCTGAATTTTCAAAAATTCCGCTTATTGCGAGAGCACCACTTATTCTTGTTAAAGGAGAAACTGAATAATATCCTGGATAGGGAACATCCCCTACTATATGAATTAATCTTACCCCTAAACCTGCGAGTTCAACTGTCACATCTGTATCAGGATATCTTTCTTTCAGTTTTTTTCTTATTTCTTCTTCAAGTTCTTTTAATTTTTTACCTTTTGCTATGAATTTTCCCAGAATTGGAATTGTATCAATAGAAGAAGATGCAACTGTTCCAGCACCCATAGTAATATAAGGTACCACAACAGGAGAAGAAGTTATCACTATTTCACCACTTTCAGGTATACTTCTTTTTAATGTGCCATTAAAATATCCAAAGAATCTTATTTGAATTAAATCACCTGAATTTAATTTATAGTCTTCTGGAAGTAAATAAGGATAAGATAAAGTGGCATGTTGAAGTGCAGGAATTTTTTCTATATAGATAATATTATCTTTTTTCTTTTCTACTGGAACATATTCTTGCATTATCAAGCAGATTAAAATAAATTTCATAACAAAAAATTATAATTTAAATGTATATTTTTTGTCAAATTAGATATTGGAAAAAAATAATTGAAAATATTATAATATAAAAATTTTAAATTATGAAAAAAATAAAATTTATAAGTAGCGAGTTAATCATATTAGTTATTTTTTTATTTTTTGTTTTTCTTTATTTAATCAAAGGAAATTTTTATTTTAAAAGTACGATTAAAATTATATTAGGAATAATAATAATTTTACCCTTTTTATTTACCAAAAATTTTCTCAAAAATATTGCTTTATTTTTTCCCATTTTCTTATGTACAGGTATAAGATATGTTTTAGAGCATAAATTTCTTGTGCCCAAAACACCCCCCGTAGTTCCTTTATTTTTACATTTTACAGATTTTTTAGCATTTATTATATTTTTTTACTTCATAATAAATTATTTAACCCTTAGAAAATTGAATCAAGACCCCTTTTTTAGACACTTTCTTGTTTTTTTCCTTTCTCTTTTTCTCTCCCTTATTTTCTCCTATGACAAGGTTTTTTCTTTGTTTCATATTCTTATGTTTTTTGACAGTTATATAATTTATAGATTTATTCTGAATAATCTTGAGGAAGATGAAAATAATAATATAAAAACATTTATATTTGCTTACGTGATATTTTTAATTTTTAATATATTCATCGGTTTAATTCAACTTGTTTTTGGATATGTTCCATTTATGGGTAAAGAATTTATGGAAATTCACGGTTTTGAAATAAAAAGAATAAGAGGGGTATTTGTTCATGGAAACTCCTTTGGAGGGATACTTGCTCTTACCATACCTTGCTTTTTATCCTTTTATTTTAGCAAAAGTTTTAAAAACTCTTCTATTCGAATAAAAATTGTTTATTTCTTTTTTTTATTTATTCTTTTCTTTACATTATTTTTTACATATTCACGAAATAGCCTTATTTCCTGTATAGTGGGGATTTTATCTTTTTTATTGATATATTTCTGGAAAATAAAAAAAATAAATTTATTTTTAAAATATTTTCTTCTGCTCTCAACTTTTCTTTTATTTTTTATCTTTTTATCCAAATTTACCTTTGAGAAAGTTTATGAAAGAATTCTCTCAATTTTTCGTATTCAGGAAGACATAAGTTTTCAAATCAGACTTTATTACTGGAAAAATTCTTTGAGAACTTTTTTAAAATATCCATTCTTTGGAATTGGTATAAGTCAATTCATTTACATGCCTTATGCCTTCTTTGTTATCATACCTCACAATCTTTATATTCAACTTCTTCTTGAAACAGGAATTTTTGGTTTCCTTTCATTTATTTTCTTAATAGGATCTATTATAAAATCCCTTTTTCTATGTGTTAAAAAAGTAGATTTAAATGAAAATTATTCCTGGCTGCCTATTGGACTTATTGGCTCTTGGGTGGTATTTCTAAATCATAATTTATTGGATAGTTCCTGGACAACGATAAATCATAATGAAGAAATGAAAGTTTTTTTCATAATGATTACTCTTTCTGTATTCATATACAAAAAACTATATCTTAACAAGACTTCTATAAAGTGAAAGAATTTCCTCTCCTATCCTTTCATAATCATATTTTTTAATTTCTTCTTTTTGACTTTCAATAATTTTACTTTTTAAATCCTTATCAATATAAATTTTAAAAATTGCACTTTCTATCTCTTTTATATCATAAGGATTTACCAAAATTGCTCCTTTTCCTGCTGCTTCAGGGAGTGAGGAAACATTAGAAGTAATCACAGGGATATTAAACTTATATGCTTCAAGAATTGGTAATCCAAATCCTTCATAGAGAGAGGGATAAAGAAGAGCAATTGCATTTTTATAAAAAAAGGGCAATTCTTTTTTTGAAATATTATTAAACCAGATTATTTTTTCTTTATTTTCCTCAATTTTTCTTAAAATTTTTTCACATTTCCACCCCTTTTGCCCTATTATTATCAATTTTATATTCTCTTTTATTTTTTTAGAAAAATTTAAGAAGGCTTCTATAATCCTTT
>JBDRZF010000100.1:0-5452 GCA_039803805.1 Caldifarciminota bacterium | reverse complement strand
GCACCTGTTTTAAATGATACAATATGGGCAAATATTGATGCTATTCCTGATACACTTAGAGATACTCTTGGAAACCCAGTTGCTCCTGACCCTGTTATTTACGCAAGAATATTTTATTCTTCCAATAATCAGGCAAGTTGGGATTCTCTAAATCTTTCTTTACTCGGTTATGAGTTTTATGAAAATACTTACGAAGGATTTAAAATATATCCAGGAACAGGACAAACCTTCTGGTATTTCAGGGCAGTTGATGATTCAGGTAAGAATTTTTCAACTGAAAGCCCAAAGAATATAAATAATACCTTTCCTGTTCCATTGAACCTTCTTGCAAAAGCCTGCATTGAAAGCGGAAATGATGTTCAGCCGGGTGCACCAGGAAACTTTCTTGAATTAACAGATTTCCATGTTACTTATTCTGATAATAAAGTTTTTGGAGTTCTTTCAAATGCATCCGGAACTTGGCCGTGGGATGAAGGAGGAATAATTCCTCTTGAATGGTATGCTTATGGTTTTTTAATTATAAATCCCTATCATGTTACGGATACTTTTTATGCAGCAATTCGTGCTGATGCACCTATTTATATAACTGATCCGGGTCTTTATAAGATTGCGGTGAATGGCGGAACTCAAATTACATATATTGGTCCAATTCAACAGCAAACATCAGGCGGGAAACTTCATATTTCTTTTGACTTATCAACACTTATAAATGACCCGAATTTTGGTCCATATTATGGTGTTCTTGCAGTTGCGGCTGCTACTGCATGGGCAGATCTTGGTGGAGCATATTTTGCAGATGCTACCCAACCCACAAGATGGTATTTGAGAACCCATATTTTAACACCGGGACAGAATACTCCTCCTTCATTGGCAGGACACCAGGTTATCCCTCCTTCAGGAGATACACTTACACTCTTTGATTTTAGAGTAAAATATGTTGATCCACAAAATAATTTGCCTCCTGTAAGAAGACTTTATATAGATGATACATTATCTTATTTAGTTGGGACCCCTGATCACTTTTATCAGGATACTTCACTTTTTATGATAGACGATTTAGGACCATTTTCACCTGGTTGGCATAAGTATTATTTTAAGTTCAGTGATGGACAATATGCTGTTACAACACCCTTAGATTCTTTTTATGTTCAGGGTGTATATATAGCCGAAAATCATAAATTTAATAAGAAAGAACCTATTTATACATTCTTATCAAAACAGAGCCTTTCTAAATTTAAAGATATAAGGATTTTTGATTTACAGGGTCGCAAAGTTATTTCAAATCATCAAATAGGTAAAGGGATTTACTTTGTGAAGAGTAAAAATAGTAGGAAAGTAAGGTTAAAGAAAGTAATCGTTCTTAAATAAAAATTTTATAGGAGGAAAATTATGGAAAAAATTATAATAATGGTTTTGCTTTCAATTTCAAAATGGCAATGCCTTCATTATGAGGCAACGGATAATGGATTTTTAGCAGCCTCGGCACCTGATTCAATGAATGTCTATCTTTTTGGTGTAAGGGATAATGTAGGAGGAGTGATTTTTAAAACACAAAATGGTGGTCAGAACTGGACCGAGATTCAACCATGGACAATTGAAGAGGCTTTTTTAGTTGCTGGAGGTCAATTTATAAACACAAATACAGGATTTGTTACAAGTGTTGGACTTATATGGAGTATTTTACCAACTGCAAGAATAATGAAAACTACTGATGGTGGTTATACATGGACAACTGTATACGGTGGGACACTTTTTGAAGTTGGAAAATTCTGGGAGGATATTTTCTTCTTGCCGTCAAATCTTTCCCTTGGATGGGTTTGTGGTGCAAGAGGAGAAATTTTAAGAACAACAAATGGTGGTTCTTCTTGGACAAGCATAACAACCGATACCTTATATCCTTTAAGAGCAATTTATTTTTTAAATTCAAATATAGGTTGGTGTGTAGGTGGTGATTATGACACAACTACAGGTCAGGGAATAAATGGAGTGATTCTTAAAACAACAAATGGTGGAGCAAGTTGGACAACAATAATTGATAATGCTCCTTTTGAGTTATGGGATGTTCATTTTATAGATGCTCAAAATGGGATAGCAGTTGGTTATAAAGATGCCAATTCCTATGGACTTATTTTGAAAACAATAGATGGTGGAAATTCATGGACAGAGATGTATGGTCCGCCAGGTTTAGGATATTATGGGCTTTATGGAGTTGAATTCATTGATAATTTAAGGGGATATGCAGCAGGAGGTGGAAATAGATATGGTTGGTCTGGTTCTCATTTTAGTATATTCTTAAAAACAGAGGATGGGGGAAACACATGGTTTGCTGATACAGTTATATTTGAAAATAACCCATGGGGTGTTGCACCCCTATGTCTTGATATGGTTTCAAATAACTGGGGTTATGCAGGTGGGTCAAGGATGTCAGTTTTCAGATATTCTCCTTTAAGTAAAATTTCAGAAAGAAGTTTTGCTTATAGTTATCCAAAGATAGAAATTGGAAAAGATAAAATTTCAATTTTTTCAAAAGAACCCTTTGATTTTAAAATTTTTGATATTTCAGGAAGGATTTTAAAAAATGAGAAAATGGTAAGAGGAAATAGAGAAATTAATTCTTTCAAAAGTGGAGTTTATTATTTGAATTTAAAATCAAAAAATGAGGAGGTGAATAAAAAGATAATAATTATCAGGTGAAATTAAAGGAAATAGTCTCTTTTTCTGAAAAATTAAAAGAAATTTCAAGCATTAACGAAAAAATTGATTTCTTAATAGATTTTTTTAAAAAATTAAAAGAGGATGAATTCAAAATAGCAATTTCCCTTCTTATAGGTGAAAATCCCTATGAAAAGCCATATATAGGATTTAAAAGTTTAAGGAATCTATTTGTGTTAAAAGAGGGAAATGAAAGTATTGAAATCCTTGAAATTGATGGAATTCTTAAAAGATTGAAAGAAATAAAAGGTCATGAATCGCATAAAAGAAAACTTAATATAATTTATAATTTATTTAAAAAAATTAATAATAAAGAAAGGGAATTTTTTGCTTTATTTTTAACTGGTGAAATAAGGCATGGTGCTTCAAAAGGAGTTTTCAAAAAAGCAATTGCAAAATTTTTAAAAATAAAAGAGGAGGAAATTGATGAGGCGATTTTAAAAAGTGGAAATTTTATTGAAACAGTTGAAAACATATTCAAAAAAGGTAAGGAATTTTTAAAAGAGAAAAAGTTTGAATTATTTAAACCATTTTCTCCTATGCTTGCTGAGATAGTTTCTTCAATAGACGAAATTCCCTATGGTCAATATGCCGTTGAATATAAGATTGATGGAATAAGAATACAGGTTCATAAAAAGGATAAGGATATAAAGATTTTTTCAAGAAATTTAAAGGAGATAACAGATAACCTTTTTGAAATTAAAGAAATTTTAAGAAATGTAAAAGGAGAATTTGTTCTTGATGGTGAGGCTGCTATATTTGATAAAGAAAATAAAATAATTCCCTTTCAGGATATGATGAGCATAATATCAAGGAAAAATAGAGAAATGATACCATCTATAAGACCATTTTTCTTTGATATTCTTTATAAAGATGGAGAAGAATTTTTTGAAATGCCAAATAGAAAAAGATGGGAAATTTTAAAAAATACGGTTCCTCAAGAATTTTTGATCAAAAGAATTGAGACTGATAAAAAAGAGGAAATTCAAAGATTTTTTAATAAGAGTATAGAAGAGGGTAATGAAGGAGTTATGATAAAAAAACTTGATTCCCCGTATTTTATAGGTTCAAGGAAAAAATACTGGTTAAAACTGAAAAATTTTTACACTCTTGACCTTGTTATAATTGAAGCGGAGTGGGGGCATGGGAGAAGGAAGGGATGGCTTTCAGATTTTTTACTTGGATGTCTTGATGAAAAAGGAGAAAGATTTTTGCCGCTTGGCAAAACCTTTAAAGGTTTAACCGATGAAGAATTTAAAGAAATAACAGAAGTTTTAATTTCAAAGAAAATAAAGGATAAGGAATGGGGAATTATAGTTAAACCAGAAATTGTTGTTGAAGTTGATTTTTCAGAAATTGAAGAATCACCCTTTTATGAAAGTGGTTATGCTTTGAGATTTGCAAGAATAAGAAATATAAGATATGATAAAAGTCCTTATGAAATTGCAAAAATAAATGAGGTTAAAAAAATTTTTGAAGAGTTCAGAAAAAGAAAGGGGAAATTTGATGAAAGAAATTTTTGAAATATATTCAAATATAAAGGATAAAATAATTGAAAGACTTTATGAATTTAAAAATTTATGGGAAAATGGGAGCGAAGAAGAAATATTTATGGAACTTGTATTTTGTCTGTTAACTCCTCAATCAAAAGCAAAAGTTTGCTGGGAAAATGTTTTAAATTTAAAAGAAAAAAATTTGATTTTAAAGGGAAATTATTTTGAAATTTCAAAAAATTTAAAAGGTGTAAGATTTTACAAAAACAAAGCAAAATATATAGTTAATGCAAGAAAATTTTTTTTAAAAGATGGCAAGATTAGAATAAAGGAGGTTTTAAATAGATTTGAGAACATTTTTGATAGAAGGGAATTTCTTGTTAAAAATATAAAGGGGATGGGATATAAAGAGGCGAGCCATTTTTTAAGAAATATTGGATTTTATGAAGATATTTCAATTTTAGATAGGCATATTCTTAAAAACCTTAAAAGATTAAATGTTATTGAAGAAATTCCTTTTTCTCTTTCAAGAAAAAAATATTTAGAGATAGAAAATAAGATGAGGGAGTTTTCAAAAAAAATCAAAATTCCATTATCTCATCTTGATTTTGTTTTATGGTATAAAGAGACAAAAGAAGTTTTTAAATGAAAATTTTTGCCTTCACTTTTCCGGGCTCACTTACTATATTATCCAATTTTAAATCTAATCCTCTTTCTTTTGCGAACTCTATAAAATCAAATAAATTTTCTTCAAAGGAGCAATGATAACATGTTGTGCCTCTCATTTCAATATAAATTTTATTTTTTTCTTTTTTAAATTCATTGATAAAAACTTCAGGATATCTCCATAAATGATATTCATTTTTTAAAATTTCAAAAATATCAAGTTTTTTATAAAATACTCCCTTTAAAGAAATTTTATAAGGGTTAAATTTTGTCGTGATTAAATAAACATTTACACCTTCAAGCATTGCCTTATAAAGAATTTTTGAAAAATCAAGATGGGTAAAAGAATTTGGAGCGAAACTTTTTGCATCTTCCCTTTGAGCAATAAATATTATAGAGGATTCATTACCCTTTCTTTTATTTTCTATTAAATTTTCTAAATGTCTTATCCCTCTTAAAGTTGGTGCGTCAGGAAACAAAGCAATATTATTTATGACTAAAGTGCATGATTTTATTTCACAAAACATCTTTATATTTCCTTTTCTTAAAACAAAATCTATTCTTGAACCATTCATTTTTTT
>JBDRZF010000099.1:0-5465 GCA_039803805.1 Caldifarciminota bacterium | reverse complement strand
GAATAAAGATTTAAAGGGAATTGGATATTTTAAGATAGGGGAAAGTTATGAAAATTCCCATAAATATCAAAAGGCAATAAATTTTTACAAAAACTCTTTAAAATATATAGATAAAAAAAGCGAACTCTATGAAAATGTATTTTTAAAGAAAATCCTTCTTGAATTAAAAATTGGTAAAATTTCCAATGTAGAAATTGCTTACAAAATTTTTCTTGAAAAATTTCCTCACACCCCAAAAAGGTATGAAATATTAAAAGAAATTGTTAATTATCTTTTAAAGGAAAATAGATTCTCCGAAGCCCTAAATTACCAAAGAAAGATTTTGGAAATTAAAAGAGAAAAAGAAGAATTTGATAAATTAATTAAAATTGCCATTCATTCTAAAAAATATTCCATTATTGACTCTTTATATGAAAATCACCATGAATTTAAAGATGTTTTAGTTTTTTACAAAGTTTTATTACTTTACAAAATAAAAAAAGACCCCTTTGCTGCTCTTGAATTTTCCAATAACATAGAAGAAGGTATGGAAAGTGAATATACAAAGGGCGTTAAATATTATATTGCAGAAATTTATAAAATTTTAGGTAAATTAAGGGAAGCAGAGAATATTTTGAAGAGTATAATTCAAGGAGATGATACAATTTCCTTTAAAGGAATTATGTTACTTTATGAGATTTATAAAACAAAAGGAGAAATAAATAAAATGGAGGAATTATGTGCAAAAACTTCTTTTAGATGGGAAGATGAAAGAAAAGGACATATTCTCTTCAGGCTTGCTGAGACAAAAGAAATAAAAGGAGAAAATGAGGAAGCAAAAAAAATTTACCTTTTATCAGCAGATTATTTACTTTCTTCTTTAGATTCAGTTTCCCTATCTTTATATCGTGCTGCTTCTTTAACAAATTTAAAGGAGGAAAAAAGAGCGTTTTTGGAAAGAGCAAAAATGATTGCGAAAAATCCTTTACTTAAAGAAGAAATAGATAAAAGTCTAATTGACTTAGAGAAAAGATAAATTTTATAATTAGTTTCTTATGGAAGAAAAATATCAATTTGCAACAATTGAAGAAGCATTAGAAGATATTAAAAAGGGGAAAATAGTAATAGTGGTAGATGATGAAGAAAGGGAAAATGAGGGAGATATGATAGTCGCAGCCGAGAAAGTGACTCCTGAAATAATAAATTTTATGGCTAAGGAAGCAAGAGGCCTTATATGTTTATCTCTTACAAAGAAAAGATGTGAAGAACTCGGAATTCCTGATTTTTCAATGATATCACAAAATACTTCAAAAATGGGAACACCTTTTTGTGCACCTATTGATGCAAAAAATGGGGTAACAACAGGTTCTTCTGCTTATGATAGAGCCCATACAATTAAAGTTGCAATTTCACCTGATACAAAGCCAGAAGATATTGCAATTCCAGGTCATGTTTATACTTTGAAAGCCCATGAGGCAGGAGTTTTAAGAAGGGCAGGACATACAGAAGCAGCAGTTGATCTTGCCCGCCTTGCGGGTCTTTATCCTGCTGGTGTTTTATGTGAAATAATGGATGAAGATGGTAAAATGGCAAGACTTCCAAAACTTTTTGAAATTGCTCAAAAATTTTCTCTAAAAGTTATAACAATAAAAGACTTAATAAAATATAGAATGAAAAGAGAAAAACTTGTGAGAAGAGTAGTTGAAACACGTTTGCCAACACCTTATGGTGAATTTAAACTTATAGTTTATGAAGATATTGTAGATAAAGAAGTTCATCTTGCTCTTATAAAAGGAGAACCTTTTGGAAAAGAAAATGTTTTAGTGCGTGTTCATTCTCAATGTCTTACGGGGGATATATTCCATTCTTTAAGATGTGATTGTGGAGATCAATTGCATCTTGCTTTAAGAAAAATAAATGAAGAAGGAGAAGGAGTACTTGTTTATATGAGGCAAGAAGGAAGGGGAATAGGGCTTTTAAATAAATTAAAAGCCTATGCTCTTCAAGATAAAGGTTATGATACTGTTGAAGCAAACAAAATTTTGGGATTTCCACCTGATTTAAGGGACTATGGAATAGGTGCTCAAATACTTGTTGATCTTGGACTTTCATCAATAAGACTTATGACAAACAATCCTAAAAAAATTGTAGGTCTTGAAGGCTATGGAATAACAATAGTTGAAAGAATTCCCTTAAATACAAATCCAAGAAAGGAAAATCTAAATTATTTAAAAGCAAAAAGAGATAAATTGGGACATATGATTGATAATTTAAAGGAGTTAAAATGAAAGAATTTAAAGGGAAATTAAAAGCAGATAAGTATAAAATAGGAATAGTTATTTCTCGCTTCAATGATTTTATAACAAAAAGACTTTTGGAAGGAGCAATTGAGGCATTAAAAAGGTATGGAGCAAAAGAGGAAAACATAGATATATACTGGGTTCCTGGCTCTTTTGAAATTCCGTATATTTTAAAAGAAATTGTTTCAAAAGACTATGACGGATTTTTAGCCATTGGCTGCATAATTAAAGGCGATACACCACACTTTGAATATATAGCAAATGAAACAATAAAAGGAATCCAAAAAATTATGTATGAGTATAAAAAACCAATTGGACTTGGAATTTTAACAGTTGAGGATATGGAACAGGCAATTGAAAGAGCAGGGGGAAAAATGGGAAATAAAGGAGAGGAGGCAGCCAAATCGGTGGTTGAACTTTTAAATCTTAAAGAAATTTTATAAATTGGGCAAAATTCTTATAAAAAATATAAACATTGTTGATCCAATAGATGGGATAAGAGAAAATTTTGATATTTTAATTGAAAATGAATATATAAAAGGAGTTGATAGAAATATAGAGGTAGATGATACAGAAATTATTGATGGGAAAAGTAAATTCGCCTTTCCGGGTTTTATTGATATTCATACTCATTTAAGAGAACCAGGCTTTGAAGATAGAGAAGACCTTGAAAGTGGCTCACTTGCAGGAGTTCATGGAGGATTTGTTGCACTTTGCTGTATGCCAAATACAAATCCACCCCTTGATAATGCAGGACTTATAAAGTATATTAAAGAGAGAAGTAAATCCATAGGTATACTTGACATTTATCCAGTTGGAACAATAACAAAAGAAAGAAAAGGAGAAGTTTTAAGTGAGATAGGTGACATGGTTGAAGCAGGGGCAGTGGCAATATCGGATGATGGAAATTGGGTTACAAATTCTATGCTTATGAGGTCTGCTCTTGAATATTCCTTAATTTTTGATATACCTGTTATATCTCATTGTGAGGATGAGTTTCTTGTAAAAAATGGAATTGCCCATGAAAATTCTGAAACAATAATAAAGGGACTTTTGGGAAGGCCAAGGGAAGCAGAAATAATAGCAATTTTCAGAGATATAACACTTGCAAAAAAAACTGGAGCACGACTTCACATAGCACATGTTTCAACAAAAGAAGGAGTTGAACTTATTAAAAAAGGAAAAGAAGAGGGTGCAAGAATAACTTGTGAGGCAACACCCCATCATATTTCTTTGACTTATGAAATGATTCTGGATTATGATCCGAATGCAAAAACAAATCCACCCTTAAGAGAAGAAGAAGATAGGATAAGAATTATTGAAGGAATAAAAGAAGGCGTTATTGATTTTCTTGCAACAGATCATGCACCCCATTTAAAATTTGATAAAGAAAAAGAATTTGAAATTGCACCACCTGGAATTTCTGGACTTGAAACAGCCTTTTCAATTTACTATGAAACCCTCGTATTGAAAAATAATTTACCCTTAAAAAACCTTTCCCTTTTACTTTCCTATAATCCTGCAAAATTTTTGAAAATTGAAAAGGTTGGAAGAATTAAAGAGGGTTATTATGCTTCTTTAACAATTGCTGATTTAAATAAAAAATGGATTTGTGACCCAAATAACTTTTTCTCAAAGGGGAAAAATACACCTTTTAAAGGAAAAGAAATGATTGGAAAAGTTTTATATACTTTTGTAAAGGGTAAAATGTTTTGCTTTGAACATGAAAAGGGAGAAAAAAATGAAAGAAAAGATTGAAAAAATTGCAGATTATTTAATCAAAAATTTTGAAGGTGACGAAATTCAAATAACAGTTATTTCTGAAAATAATAACTTAACAAGATTTTATGAATCAAAAATACACCAGAACATGCATATTGAAGGTGTCCAAATTTTTCTTACAGGTGCGATTGGGAAAAAAGTTGGAATGTATTCATTTACAGAAATAAATGAAGATAAATTAAAGGAATATCTTAAAAAACTTAAGGAAATAACTATAAATTCAAAAGAAATAGAAGAATTTGATGGATTTACATCTCCAAAGGAATTTACAGATACAGATACATTTGATGAGAAAACATACAATTTTTCTGAATTTGAAAGAGCAGAAATTGTAAATAAAATAGTTAAAACTTTAAATAATGCAAAGGGATATGGAATAGTAAGTACAGGTGGAAGTGAAATTTATATATTCAACTCGAAAGGGCTTTATCTTTATAAAAAACAAAGTGATGCACACATCACAATAACGGCATGGGATGGAGAAAATTCGGGATGGGCAGAAGGACATTCAAGGAAAATAGGGAATTTAAATGTGGAAATTCTTTCTGAAAGGGCAAGGGAAAAGGCAAGTTTTAAAGGAGAAAAAGTTGAACTTAAAATAGGTGAATATCCTGCAATACTTGAATTTCCTGCTGTTGGTACAATAATAGAATTTATGGGATGGATAGGATTTAGTGCAAAAAATTATCAAGAAAGAAGAAGTTTTCTTTTAGGAAAACTTGGTAAAAAAATATTTTCTGAAAAATTTAACTTAATAGACGACCCCTTTAATCCATTAAACTTTAATTTTCCTTTTGATTTTGAAGGTGTTCCAAAAAAGAAAATAGAACTTGTTAAAAACGGAATCCCTTTAAACCTTGTTTATGATAGGAGAACTGCAAAAAAGGAAAATAAAGAATCAACAGGGCATGCCCTTTCAATTCCGCCTTCAAGTTTTCCATTCCCTTCAAATATGGAAATGAAAGAAGGAGAAAAAAGTCTTGAAAAAATAATAGAAGAAACTGATTATGGTGTATATATAACAAGATTCCATTATACAAATGTCGTTCATCCATTAGATTTTGTCTTAACAGGAATGACAAGGGATGGAACATTTTTGATTGAAAATGGAAAAATTAAAAAGAGGATAAAAAATTTGAGGTTTACAGATAGTTTTATAAGGGTTCTTGAAGGAATAGAAGAAATAAGTAAAGAAAGAGAACTTGTCGGAGGAGATAGTTATGGATTCAGATTTCCTATGGGAGTATTAGTTCCTGCAATAAAAGTGAAGAGCATTAAATTCACAAGTGGAACAATTTTTTAAAGATAAGGAGGTTTTATGAAAAAATATATATACATAATAGGAAGCATAATCCTTATAGGATGTGCTGGAACAAACCCTTATTTAAGGCAGGCTAACCCCTT
>JBDRZF010000098.1:0-5640 GCA_039803805.1 Caldifarciminota bacterium | reverse complement strand
TGACGCCGATGTCCGTCCCCTTAGCGTTGGCGAACCAGCCGTCCACCGTCAGTCCCAGCAGGCGGGCCAGCTCCACGTTGTTGCCGACCTCCGGGTGCAGAATATATATTTTTTTACCCCTTGGTTGGAGGGTATTTAAAAAGATATCAAATATAATAAGGGAAGAAATGGATAGAATCGGGGGACAGGAATTTTATTATCCTGCACTTACACCAAAAGAGTTGTGGGAAGCATCAGGAAGATGGTATTCCTTTGGTGATGATATGTTCAGGTTAAAAGATAGAAGGGGAAGAGAATTTTCACTTGCACCAACCCATGAAGAAATAATATCAGAACTTGTTAAAAATGAAATAAGGTCATATAAAGAATTACCACAAATATGGTATCAGATTCAGGTTAAATTTAGGGATGAACCAAGACCAAGGGGAGGATTGATAAGATGTAGAGAATTTGCAATGAAAGATTCTTATTCTCTTGATGCTAGTTGGGAAGGACTTGATGAAAGTTATAAATTACATTATGAAGCCTATTCAAGAATATTTAGAAGATGTGGGCTTAAATTTAAAATTGCAGAGGCATCAACAGGGCTTATGGGTGGAAAAGAATCCCATGAATTTATGGTAGAATCAAACTCAGGTGAAGATACACTTGTATTTTGCCCTAAATGTTCTTATTCAGCAAATATAGAAGTAGCAGAGGCTTATCCTTTAAATGAAAGCATTGAAGGGAAATATAAAAAAAAGGAAAAGGTTTTTACCCCTAATGTTAAAACAGTAAAGGAAGTTTCTAATTTTTTAGGAGTTGACGAAAAAGAAATAATAAAGAGCATAGTTTTTAAAATAAATGGTAAAAAAGTTTTGGTTTTAATAAGGGGTGATTGTGAAATAAATGAGACAAAACTTGCAAAAGTTCTTGGTGGGAATGCCCAAATATACACTGCTCAAGAAATATTAAATGAATTTAACATTTCAGCAGGATTTATAGGTCCTATTGGGATAAATGTTGATGAAATAATAGGAGATTATTCAATAAAAAATATAAAAAATGGGGTTATTGGTGCAAATGAAGAGAATTATCATATAGTTGGTGTTACACCAGATATTGATTTTAAAGTAAAAAAATATTTTGATATAAGAAAAGTAAATGAAAATGATTTGTGTCCAAAATGTAAAGAAAAACTTATGATTAAGAAAGCAATAGAAATTGGACACATTTTTAAACTTGGAACAAGATATTCTGAAACAATGGGAGTTTATTATACAGATAAAAATGGAGCGTTAAAACCTGTTATAATGGGTAGTTATGGAATAGGACTTGGAAGAATAATGGCCGCTACGCAGGAATTATATTCAGATGAAGATGGAATGGTATGGCCTCCTTCAATTGCTCCCTTTTTATTTCACATTCTACCAATAGATTTTAAAGGGAAAATAAAAGAGGAAAGTGAAAGAATCTATAAAGAACTTTATGAAAAAAATGAAGAAGTGCTAATGGACGATAGAGAAGAGTCTCCGGGAACAAAGTTTAAAGATGCTGACCTTATAGGAATTCCTATTAGAATAACTGTGGGCAAAAAATTTTTAGAGAATGATTTAATTGAAATAAGAATAAGAAAAACAAAAGAAATAATTGAAGTGAAAAAAGATAATTTTTTTGAAAAACTTTTTAAAATAAAGGAGGAAATAAGTAAAGATGGAAATGTTTGAAAAAGAGGAAATTGAAAAAAAACTTGAGGAGATTATCGAGCCCTTTTTAAAAGAGGAAGGCTTTTTTCTTGTAGATATAAATTGGAAGGGAATAGGAAGAACTGGAAAGATAGAAATATTTGTGGATAAAGAGGGAGGGGTAACTGCAGAAGATACAAGGAAACTTGCAGAAGAAATATTAGAAATTCTCCACATTAAAGAAATTCCCCTTGATTATGTCCTTGAAGTTTCTTCCCCTGGTCTTGATAGAATTTTAAAGAAAAAAAGGGAGTATAAATGGGCTTGTGGCAAAAAAATCAAAGTAATCCATGGAGATGGTAAGGAAGAGAAGGGAATTTTAATCTTTGTAAATGATGAAAAAATAGGAGTTGAAAGGGAAAATAAAATTGTTTATATTTTTTTAAATGAAATAAAAAAAGCACAACTTATGGAGTGGGAAAATTATGGAAAGTATTGAAATAAAAGAACTTGTTGAACAAATTACAAGAACAAGAGGTCTTGATAGAGAATTTGTTATAAATTCTTTAAGGGAGTCATTCATATTTGCAATAAGAAGGGTTTATAGGGACCCAAATTATCCTATAGAGGTAGAAATTGACGGAAAAACAGGGAAAATAGAAATAAATGTTGAAAAAGAAGTAGTTAAAGAAGTATATGATCCAAGATATCAGATTGAGATTGAGAGTGCCAAGGAATATTACCCTTTTCCTGTTCCCGGAATAAAAATAAAAGTTCCTATTGATTTAAAAAGTGAGATAGGAAGAAGTGTTATTTTAAGAATGAAGCAGATTTTTTTACAAAAGATTCAGGAAGCGGAAAAACAGCATATTTATAAGGGATTTGAAAATAGAATAGGAGAAATAATAACTGGGATGGTTCAAAAAGTGGATAAGACAGGAATATATGTTGGGCTTGGAAAGGTTGAAGGCTTTTTACCTCCAGAAGAACAAATAAAGAAAGAAAAATATAGACCTGGTCAAAATATAAAGGCTTTAATAATTGAAATAGAAACAAAGGGTAAGAGGTCTTTTGTAAAACTTTCAAGAACACACCCAAACTTTTTGAAGGAATTGATGAAAATTGAAGTACCTGAACTTATGGAAGGGCTTATTGAGATAAAAGGGATTGCCCGCTTCCCGGGAGAAAGGGCAAAAGTGGCTGTTCATTCTAAAGACGAAAAAATTGACCCACTTGGGGCATGCGTAGGAATTAAAGGGACAAGAATTCAAAATATTACAAAGGAACTTTCTGGTGAAAAGATAGACATAATAAAATGGGATCCTGATATTCTCACATTTGCAGCAAGAGCTCTTTCACCTGCTCATCCTATAAATGTATTTGAAAGTGAAGAAAAGATAATAGCAATAGTTCCTGATGAAGAAATAAAAATAGCCAAAGGGACTGCCTCGCAGAATGTTCTACTTGCCTCAAAACTTGTAGGAAAAGAAATATGGGTTATCTCACAAAGTGAGTATGCAGGGAAGAAAAAAATTCCAATTGAAAAATTGAAACTTGATGAGGAGATAAAAATAAATTTACTTAAGGAAGTAGATGGTGTATTTTCAATTGAGGAACTCATCGGAAGAATTAAAAGTACAAAACCTTTATCAGAAGAAGAAATTGAAAGAATAATTGAAGAAAACAAGAGTATTTTTGAATGAGAGAAAAAAATAGAAAAAAAGAAGGGAAAAGCGTAACAAAACTTGCTGAAGAATTAGGTCTTTCTTCAAAAGCAGTAAAGGAATTGTTAAAATCCATAGGTTATCCTGTAAAGTCAATAAGGAGTATAATAAGTGAAGAAGCCGAAGAGAAAATAAGAAAAAAAATTGAAGAAGAAAAGAAAAGGGAAGAAGAAAGTTTAAAGAGAAAAATTGAAATCCTTGGAATTAAGGCACCTGAGGAAGAAGAAAAAAAAGAGAAAATTAAAAAAGTGGATGAAAGAAAAATTGAGGAAAAAATTAAAAAAACAATGGCTGTGATTGAAGGAGTAAAACCAAGGAAAAGATATAAAAAGGAAGAAGAAGGTAAAAAAGTAGCACCTGAGAAAAAAATTTTAAAAATACCGGGACCATTAACAGCCTATGAACTTGCAAAGATGCTTGGTGTGGCTCCAAGTGTTATAATTCAAAAATGTATAAACATGGGTTTATTTGTCTCAATGAACCAGGTAATTGATATAGATACAATAACATTGATTGCAGAAGATTTTGGGTATGAAACCGAAATAGTAAAATTTGAAGAAATAAAAGAAATACCAAAAAAGGGTGAAATTAGAAAAAGACCACCGGTTGTAACTGTTATGGGGCATGTTGACCATGGAAAAACTACATTACTTGACTATATTAGAAAAACAGATATTGCTGCAAAAGAATATGGAAGAATAACACAGCATATAGGTGCATACCAAGTGGAGCATCATGGTGAAAAAATAACTTTTATAGATACACCAGGCCATGAAGCATTTACAGCATTAAGAGCAAGAGGAGCCCAAATAACAGATATTGCTTTGCTTGTTGTAGCAGCAAATGAAGGAGTAAAAGAACAAACAATAGAGGCAATATCCCATGCAAGGGCAGCAAAAGTTCCAATAATAGTTGCAATAAATAAAATTGATTTACCAACTGCAAACCCAGAACTTGTAAAGAAAGAGTTATGCGATATCGGAATAGTTCCTGAAGATTGGGGAGGTGATACAATAACGGTAAATATCTCTGCGTTAAGGGGAGATGGTATTGATGAACTTCTTGAAGCAATACTTGTAAAAGCTGAAGAAATAGGGCTTTTTGCACCCTTTGAAGGAAATGCAAAAGGAGTCATACTTGAATCAAAACTTGATAGAGGTAAGGGACCTGTTGCAACATGTATAATTCAGGAAGGAAGATTAAAAATTGGAGATCCTATTGTCGCAGGAACCGCATATGGTAAAGTAAGAGCAATGTATAACGAGTGGGGAGAAAAAATATATGAAGCATTTCCTTCAACACCTGTTTTAATTCAGGGTTTTGAAGAACTTCCGGAGGCTGGCGACATCCTAATTGCTTTTGAAGATGAAAAGGAAGCAAAAAAGGTTGCAGAAGAAAAGAAAATTTTAAAAAGGGAACAGATAAAAAAAGGTGAACTCTATAGAGCCCTTACAGATATACAAGAAAAGATAAGAAAAGGAGAATTAAAAGAACTGCCCATTATAATTAAAGCAGATTGTCAGGGCTCTGCCGATGCCCTTTCAGATGTATTATCAAAACTTGAATATCAAGAGGTAAGAACACTTATAATCCACAAAGGAATTGGTGTTGTCACAGAATCAGATGTACTTCTTGCACAGGCATCAAAGGGAATAATAATTGCCTTTAATACAGGGATAGACTCAAAAGCAAAAGAGGCAGCAAAAAGAGAAAGAGTGGTTATAAAAGAATATAGATTAATATATGATGTAATAGATGAAGTAAGAAAACTTCTTGAGGGATTACTTGAGCCAGAAATAAAATATGAAAAGATAGGAGAAGCAGAAATAAAGAGAGTATTTAAAATATCAGGGGTGGGAAAAGTTGCAGGATGTATTGTTTTGAAAGGTAAAATTAAAAGGGACTCAAAGATAAAAATAATAAGAGATGGACAGAATATTTTTGAGGGAGAAATAGAATCATTAAAAAGGTTTCAGGAGAATGTAAAAGAAGTAATTGAAGGATATGAATGTGGTATAAAATTTAAAGGATTTGACGGAATAAAAGAAGGAGACATAATTGAAGCCTATGAAGAAATCAAAATAGAAAAAAAATTAGATGATAGCAGCAAAGATAACATTTGAGATTTTTTTAAATGGTGTAAACAGTTTAAAGGAGAAAAGAAAAATAGTGAATAGTTTAAAAGATACTTTAAGAAATAATTTTAATATTTCAATAAGTGAAGTGGATTACGAAGATTTATGGCAGAGAAG
>JBDRZF010000097.1:0-5643 GCA_039803805.1 Caldifarciminota bacterium | reverse complement strand
GGTTAAATAATTCCTTTAAACTTTTTATTATTAATTCCCTCTTTCTTTCCATTCCTGCTGAATTTATTTGAAATACAAATCCCTCAGAAAATTTATCTATTATAAGCCCTGTTAAAAAATCACTTTCACTGAATACAACCCTAAAACTTTCGTTTTTATCAAAATGGGATAATCTTCTTAAAAAGGCTTTTTCAATCCTTCTTTTAATTTCCTCATAATCAAGTTCCTTAAATTCTCCATATGTATGGATTCTTAAAGTTTTATAACTTAAACTGTTATAAAATCCTGTGCCAATTATCTTATTTTTTTCATTAATTATTAAGACCTCATCTCCATCTTCAATACCCTCGCTAACTTCAATTATTTTTGATTTTAAAATATAAGGATGAGGATAAATGAGTTTTTCAGGTAATCTTATTTTTATTTTTTTCATTATATTATTTTATTCCATTTCTTATTTGACAATCAAATTAATTTTCTTTAATAATAAATTTATTATGAAAAATATAGTTTTAATTTCACAGGATAAAGATTTTGTTTTAAAATTTAAAGAATACTTTGAATTTGGAGATGAATACAAAGTTTTTCACATTTTTTATGAAGATAAAGAAGAAATTGAAAAACTTTCTCCTAACATTGTTTTGATTGATATTTCTCATGAAAATTTAAAAGAAGGGTTAAACATTTTAAACTATATAAAAATTTCAAAGACTTTTCAAAATTTACCTATTATAATTATTTCCTCTTATTATGATACTGGATTTCTTTTTAAAATTTTAAAGGAAGGTGCTAACGATTTTATAGAAAAAACGAATAATTTTGATTTAATAAAAGAAAGGATAGAAAGGCTTGTAAAAGGAGGATTATGAAAGGTTTTGATCCAATTGAATTTAAAAGGATAATTGATGAATATACTTCTTTTAAAAGTGTAATGCAAGATCCTATTACAAAGTTGCCTATATTTTTGTCTGCATTAAATGAAATAAAAGAAAGACTGGAAAATGAGAAAAAATTAGGTATCTTTTCAGTAAAAATTTTAGAAGGAGAAAAAATGGAAAGTGAATATGGATTTGAAGTATATGATGAATGGATTTTGAAAATTTCTGAAATTTTAAAAAACATAGTAATTAAAAAATTTACACCTCTTGAAAATCCATTGCTTTTAATAAATGCCCCCCGAGGAGACCATTTTTTAATTGTATTTTCCTCTATTAAAGAAGGAAAGGATTTAGAGGAAGAAGTAGAAGAATTACTTTTAAAAAGTGTCCCTGTTTCCTGTAAGGTAAAATATATTGAACTTCTCTATGATCCTGTGACAAGGGCAGAGAGGGAAATCATAAGAGTTTTTGAAAAACTTGAAATAGAAAGGCTTAGGGAGGAGAGTAAGATTGAAATAAGGTTGCGAGCAATTTTTAAAGGTGCACTTAAAAGAGCAGATATAAAAACGGTGTTTCAACCAATCTATGATATTGAAAATAATGAAATTTTTGGTTATGAAGCCCTTTCAAGAGGTCCAAAAGGGACAGAGATTGAGGAGCCCCTTATGCTATTTTCAATGGCTGATGCACTTGATGAACTTTTGAAACTTGAATCAATATGTCACTGGAAAGCCCTTTTATCTTATAAAAAATTAAGTAATAAAGAAAAATATTTATTCTTAAATACTTCTTCAAAAATTCTTCAAGAAAAAGCAGATGAGTTTATTCAAGAATTTATAAAAATCATTGACGAAATGAACTATGATAGAAATAAAATTGTTATAGAAATAACTGAAAGATATGCAATCACCGATTTTAAAACACTTGTAAAAAATATAAATTATTTAAAACAAGAAGGTTTCAAAATATCAATTGATGATGTAGGAGTTGGTTATTCATCTCTTCATACTCTCGCTGAACTTAAACCTGATTTTCTTAAATATGATATGATACTCGTAAGGGATATGCATAAAGATTTGATAAAGCAAAGACTTTTAGAAATGGTTTTGAATTTTGGAAAAAGTGTTAATACCCCTGTTATTGCTGAAGGAGTGGAAAAAAGGGAAGAATATGAAACACTTCTTTCCCTTGGGGTTAAATACGCACAAGGATTTTATCTCTCAAAACCATTAGAGGTGGATATTTAATTTATTCTGTTTTTATTATAACAAATTCAACTCTTCTATTTTGTGCTCTTCCTTCTCTTGAGGTGTTTGGTGCTATTGGCATTGTTTCTCCATATCCCCTTGCAATTAATCTTGCGGGGTCTATTCCGTGCCTTGTTATTAAATAATTTCTGACTGCTTCTGCTCTTGCCTGTGAAAGACTCATATTATAACTATCAGAACCTACAGAATCAGTATGTCCCTGTATTTCAACGGTCGCCTTTGGATTTGCTTTTAAAAATTCGGCAACTTGATCTAAAATTGGAAAAGATTCGGGTCTTATTGTTGCCTTTCCTGTATCAAAATAAATATTCTGCAATCTTATTCTCTCCCCAACTTTTGCAAGTTTTTTAAGTCTGAAATCTTTAACCAAAGGTGCTCCTTCTTTTATTATAACAGGCTCATCCTGAGGTACATATCCCTCTGCTTCCACATGTATTATATAAGAACCAGGAGGAAGCTCAAATCTGTAAATTCCAGTTGCAGGGTCACTTATTGTTTTGTATTCTGTATTTGGAATAGAAATATTTGCTCCTATTGGTTTTTCATCTATATTATCAACAACTTTTCCTGTAATTAAAACAATTGGCTTTTTATTTAAAGCAAAGTCAACAATTATTTCTTCTTTTTCTTTTAAACTTACAACCCTTTCTTTCCATCTATATCCTTCTTTTTCACAATGAATTCTATATGTTCCAGGGTCAAGTTCTATGGAATATATTCCTGTTTGAGGATCAGAGACAATGGGTGGGAGTTCTGTTCCCGGGAAAGAAATTTGAGCAGAAAGAGGCTCACCTGTTTCAGCATCAGTAATTTTTCCAATTATTTTTGACTTAACAATAGGAGGGGGAGGTGGTGGTGGAGGTGGAGGAGGTGGCAAAAGACTTGCAACATTTGAAATTTGAAAAACAAATCTCCATGAAGGTGCAAAATCTCTTAAATGATAATCAGTAAAAAGGAGGTATTTTAATGTATCGTGAATTTGTCTAATTCTTGTATCCACAGCAAAATCAAAAATTCCTCCACCAGGAGTTTTGAATCTTATTCCCGGTGTTAAAGAAATCAAGTTTTCATTCCACTCTGTAAAGTATATCCCTGAGAAGTCAAAAATTAAATCAACATAATCACCAAGAGAAAGAATTATACCTGCACCAAATGTTAAAGCATTTGTATCTTTAAATTTCAAAGTATCAACTATTTTTTTCCCTTTATCATCAAAATTTATATAAGGCAATATCGTATCTTTTTTATCCACTGGTTTATTGAGATAAAAAAAACCGCCATTTAAAGAAAGGGTCAAGATTTGAATATTAAAATCAAAAGCACTATTTAGATGGAATTGAGGGTTTTTTCTTATAAAAGGAGAAAATCCGTATTTTTCTATAAATTCCTTTTCTCTTTTTGTTTGATAACCCCTGTTTGGGAAATAACATCCTAATAGGAATCCTCCTGAAAGTTTTAATCCAGAGGCAGTATCCTCAAAAAATGACGTCCCTAATTTTGTGAAAGCATCAATTCCTCTATAAGCAACAAGTGCAAGGTCAGGTCTTTGAAGTCCTTGAAAATCTGTTTTTTCTATTATTTTTCCTTCAAAATCACCTCTTGCTCCAATTTCCCATGTATTAAAAGGAGAATAATTTATTCCAAATTTTCCTCTTATATAATGTCTTCTATCCTCAACAGGAAGTCTTGTAGAATCAAATTCCCAAACAATTGTATCTCTATTTTTATAATCTTCAAAATAATAGGAAGTGTATAAATTGAAAGAGAGTTTTCCTTTACCCGCAGGAAGGGCGGACATATTTCTTAAATATCCTGATACTCCATAAAAATTTGGTATTGCATAAATTATTGCTATAAGTATTTTCATAGAAAAATTAATTTATGGCCCCAAGGGGATTTGAACCCCTGCTTTCGCCTTGAAAGAGCGATGTCCTTACCGGGCTAGACGATGGGGCCATTTCAAAATTTTTTCTTTGCAGAAATATAAAGTCTCCTAAATTGTTCATTATCTATAATTGCCTGATTTATTAAAAAATAAGTTTCTAAATTCTTATTTGTCTCTCTTATTCTCTCGGCCATTTCTTCTGCAAGATTCTTTAAAATAATTACTCCTATTTTTGGATTTTTTTGAATAATTTTCCAGAAATTCTCCTTTGAAAGGGAAAATATTTTTGAATTTTGCACTGCTATGCAGGTTGCACTTCTTTCAACATCAGATACAAGACTGAATTCTCCAAAAAAATCACCCTTTTTAAGTTCAGCAAGGACAAGTATTAAATCCCCTCTTTTAAGTCTTACTTCCACTTTTCCTTCTTTTATTATATACATTTCATTTCCGGGAGTTCCTTCTTCAAATATTATTCTTCCACTTTCATATTCTTTCTCTTCTAAATTTTTATATATTTCTTTCAATTCTTCTTCTTTTAGTCCTTTAAATAAACTTACTTCATTTAAAAATTCCATAACTCTCTTAAATGGGCGATGGAGGATTTGAACCTCCGACCTCCACGTTGTCAACGTGGCGCTCTCACCAAAGCTGAGCTAATCGCCCAAAAATAAGTTTAAAATTATAAATAAAAAAATTTGAAAAAGTCAAGCAATATATATTATAATCTTAAAAAATGATTAAAACTTTTCAAGAAATAATTGATGAAAATACAAGAGAAGGTGAACTTTATGAAAAATTGGGAGATAAAAAAGTAAGGTGTTTTGCCTGCTCTCATTATTGTGTAATATTTAATGGGAAAAGAGGAATATGTAAAGTCAGATTTAATAGGGATGGGAAATTGTATGTTCCCTATGGATATGTAGCAAGTCTTGGTAATGACCCTGTAGAAAAAAAGCCCCTTTTTCATTTTCTACCAGGAACAAATACAATGACCTTTGGAATGTTTGGATGTAACTTTCATTGTCCTTTTTGTCAAAATTGGCTTTCTTCTCAGGCTTTAAAGGACCAAAGAGCGGGCTATATGCCTTATTTAATTTCCTCAGATGAAATAGTAGAACTTGCCTTAAAATACAATTCTTCCTCTGTTTCTTCCTCTTATAATGAACCTGCAATTACAATTGAATGGGCAAAAGAAATATTTAAAAAAGCAAAAGAAAAAGGGTTAAAAACTGCTATAATCTCTAACGGATATTTTTCAAGGGAAGCAATTGATTACATTTCACCTTATTTGGATGCTTATAAAGTTGATTTGAAATCTTTTAATGAAAAAAACTATAGAATTTTAGGGGCAAAACTTGAGCCTGTTTTAAATTCAATAAAATATGCAAATAAAAAAGGAATATGGGTTGAAATCGTCACGCTTTTGGTTCCTCAGTTTAATGATTCAGAAGATGAAATAAGGGATATTGCAAATTTTATAAAAGAAATATCTCCCCATATTCCTTGGCATATAACACGTTTTCATCCAGATTATAAAATGCTTGACAGAGAATATACAAGTTCAGATTCTCTTCTAAAGGCTGCTTTAATAGGTAAAAAAGCAGGACTA
>JBDRZF010000096.1:0-5681 GCA_039803805.1 Caldifarciminota bacterium | reverse complement strand
TTTTCTTTTTCATAAGAAGTAAAATTTTCTCTTTTATTTAATATATCAAATAATTCCTCTGATTCATTTTTTAAATTTAGAAAATCTGCCCATTTTTTAGCATATTCAATATCTTCATCATTCAATCTTTCATTTCTTATTGCCTTTACCCTCCAAGAAGGTTTTGCAAGAGAACCTATTTCATGTGTTAAAAGTGCTTTCATTTTATTTTTTTGAGTAAGTTAAATTTTTCATCGGCAATTTTTTTTGGTAAGAATAAAAAATCGCAGTTTCCAGAAAGATAAATTTTCTTTGCTATATCTTTTAAATTATTTATAAAATTCTGTAAATCCCTTTTTTTCTCTATATAGGAATTTTCACAATCAACACATCCTGCAACAAGGATTTTTTCTTCATCCCATTTTTTTATTTCATCAATATTATTCCTTAAAAAATCAATTCCTATCCCTCTTAAAGGTAAAGAAAAAAGGAAGTTTAAAATTCCTTTTACTTTACCAAAATAGGTTTGAACTATAATCTCATATCCCTTTTTATATAAATTTTTATAAAAATTTTTTAAAATATTTTTTTCTTCTTTTTCTATTTTTCTTCTTACAATAACTGGGTCTTCAAAGAAAAAAATTCCCTTTCTTTTGGAAATTATAACATCACATATTTCACTCATTAAATCACATATTTTATTTAATTCAATTTCCTCGGAAAATTCTTTAAATAAAAGAGGGGATGGCAGGATTAAAAGTCTTTTAGAGTTATCTTTAATTTTGAAATATTTTTCTATCCATCCTTCAATTTTATTTTCATTTATTTTTATCTTCTTCTCAAAATATAAAACTCTATAAAAGAAATTTGTTTCAAAATATCTTTTTAATCCATTTACCTTTATCCCTTCAAAAATCTCTGAAAATGGTCTTAAAAGGTCATCCCAGTTTAAAAGTCCATCACTTATATATTCTAACCCTTCCTGAATTTGGAAAATATTTTTATAATCCTCTTCATATCTTTTTATGACTTCCTCTTCTTTTATTCTTTTTCTTTCAAAATCAATTGTTGCCTTTATAAGACTTTCTGATCTTGAATATATTCCATTTAAGAATACTTTCACTAAATTTCCTTTAGGACTTCCTCAAAGATTTCAACGCCAACGTCTATTTCATCTTTTGAAATTACAAGTGGTGGGCAGAATCTTATCACATTTTCACCTGCTGGAAGTAATAATATACCTTTCTCAAAGCATTTATAAACAATTTTATCTCTTTTTGTCTTATCTTTCTCTTTTTTAATTTTATCTTTCACAATTTCAACACCAACCATAAGTCCTTTTCCTCTTACATCTCCTATAATCTCATATTTTTTCTCAAGATTTTTAAGAAGATTAATTAAATATTCACCTGTTTTTCTCACATTTTCAAGTAATCCATTTTCTAAAATTTCTATTACTTTGAGTGCAACCATGCATGCAACAGGGTTTCCTCCAAAGGTTGAGGCATGAGAGCCAGGTTTCCAACTCATTATTCCTGATTTTGCAATGCATGCACCAAGCGGAAGTCCTGAGGCAATTCCTTTTGCAACAGTTACTATATCAGGGATTATTCCCCAGTGTTCTATTGCAAAAAATTTTCCTGTTCTTCCCATTCCTGCCTGAATTTCATCATCAACAAGTAAGATGTCATATTTATCAGCAATTTCTTTTAATTTATTAAAGTATCCGGGAGGAGGAACTATATACCCGCCTTCACCTTGAATTGGCTCAAAAAATATTGCAGCAATTTCTTCTGGTGAAACAACTTTTTTGAATAATATTTCTTCAATTATTTCAGCACAATAAAAATTGCAATCAGGGTAAGAGAGTTTAAATACACATCTATAACAATAAGGATAAAATACATGGTAGATTCCGGGAACCAGTGAATAGAATCCTTTTCTATGTATTTCCTTTGAAGCAGTTAAAGATAGAGCACCCATTGTCCTTCCATGAAAAGCAGAGTAAAAGGCAATTAGATAGTGTCTTTTTGTGTGATATTTTACAAGTTTTAATGCACATTCAATTGCTTCTGCTCCTGAATTTGAAAAAAACACTTTCCTATTTTGAGCACCCGGAACTATTTCTGCAAGTTTTTCAGCGAGAAGGATTTCAGGAGGATAATAAAAATCTGTTCCTGAATAATGGATGAATTTTTCTGATTGCTCTTTTATAACCTTTAAAATTTCGGGATGGGCGTGTCCAAGAGCACATACTGCTACACCTGCGTTTAAATCCAGATATTTATTTCCATCAACGTCATATATCCAGCATCCTTCACCTTTTTCAACAACAAGTGGATAAACTCTTGTATAGGATGGTGAAATAAATTTTGAATCCTTTTTTAAATATTCTTTTGCTTTTGGACCGGGTGGCTTTATTTTTATCAAAGGCTTTAATTTCTCTTTTATTATTTTTCCCATGTGTCTATCTGTGCCTTTTGTAATTTCCCTGAATAATCTATATAGACTGTTTTTATTTCTGTAAATATGTCATAAACAGTCCATCCACCTTCTCTATGTCCATTACCGGTATTTTTAACACCTCCAAAAGGAAGATGGCATTCAGCGCCAATTGTTGGTCCATTTATATATGTTATTCCTGCTTCAATTCTTTCAATTGCCTTCATCGCCTTATTTACATCCTGCGTATATATTGATGATGAGAGTCCATATTTTGTATTGTTTAAAACTTCAATTGCTTCATCAATATTTTTTACTTTAAAAAAGCATACAACAGGTCCAAAAATTTCTTCTTGAGCAATTGTTGCATTAGGTGGAACATCTACAAAAACTGTTGGTTTATAGAACCATCCTTTATCGTATTCATCACCCTTAAGTCTTTCACCTCCACAAATTAATTTTCCTTCCTTTTTTCCTATTTCAACATATTGATGTATCTTTTTTAACTGTGCCTCATTTATAACAGGACCCATTTCAACAGTCTCATCAAGTCCATTACCAATTTTTAATTTTTTTGCTCTTTCAACAAATCTTTCAAGGAATTCATCATAAACTTTTTCATGAACTATTATCCTTGAAGTAGCAGTGCATCTCTGACCTGCTGTTGCATATGCTCCCCATATTGCTCCCTCAAGGGCAAGATCTAAATTTGCATCATCCATAACAATTTGTGCGTTCTTCCCACCTAATTCAAGTGAGATTTTTTTAAGTGTTTTACCAGCAATTTCTGCAATTCTCGCACCAACTTCTGAAGAACCTGTAAAAGCAATACCGTCAATATCAGGATGGGATAAGATTGCTTCACCTACTTCACTTCCTCCACCAAATACAAGATTTACAACACCTTCAGGAACCCCTGCCTCTTCAAGAATTTTTACAAGTTCATAAGCACAGGCAGGTGCATCAGTTGGTGGTTTAAAAACAATTGTATTTCCCGCTAAAAGAGCAGGGAATATTTTCCATGAAGGAAGTGCTATTGGAAAATTCCAAGGTGTAATTATTCCAAAAACACCAACAGGTCTTCTAAATGTTAAACAGAATTTATCAGGTAATTCAGAAGGTGTTGTATAAGAAAAAAGTCTTCTTCCTTCACCAAATGCATAAAAGGCAGTATCTATTCCTTCCTGTGTATCACCTCTTGCCTCTTTTAAAATCTTACCATTTTCCCTTGTTAAAAGTCTTGAAATTTCTTCTTTTCTTTCAAGGAGTAATTCCGCTGCTTTTCTTAAGATTTCTCCTCTTTTAGGGGCAGGAACTTTTGACCAATGTGTAAAAGCCTTTCTTGCAGCCTTTACTGCTTCATCCACTTCTTCTTTTGTTGACAAAGGGAAAAGTCCTATTATTTCATCCCAGTTTGCAGGATTTCTATTTTCAAAATATTTACCACTTTTTGGAGGAACCCATTTACCATTTATATAATTTCTATATTCCTTCATTTTTTCCTCCTTGAGTAAATATGATAAAATAGTGCAATCTGTGCCCACATCCTATTCTCAGCCTGTTCATAAACTAAGGAAAAATCTGAATCTAAAACATCATCTGTTACCTCCTCACCTCTATGGGCTGGTAAACAATGCATGAAATAAACTTTCCTTTCCGCTGCCTTTATTAAATTCATGTTTACTTGATAATCTTTGAAAATTTTTTTTCTTTCTTCTCTTTCATGTTCTTGTCCCATTGAAGCCCATACATCTGTATATATGAATTTTACATTTTTAACTGCTTCATACGGGTCATTTGTAATTTTTATTTCAGCCCCTGTTTTTTTTGAGATTTCAAATGCTTTTTTTAGAATTTCCTCTTTTGGTTCATAGTTCTTTGGGCTTGCAACATTTATTTTCCCTCCAAGAATTGAAAATGCTAAAATTAAAGAATGACAGACATTGTTTCCATCACCTATAAAGGCAAGTGGTCCTTTATAATCTCCTGAATATTCTTCTATGGTTTGTAAATCAGCAAGAATCTGGCATGGATGTTCTAAATCTGACAATGCATTTATTACAGGAATTTTTGTATTTTCTGAAAGTATTTTAAGTGATTCATGGGAAAATACTCTTGCAATTATTCCATCAACCCATCTTTCAAGATTCTTTGCAATGTCCTTTACATCTTCCCTTTCCCCCATCTTAATATCAGAAGAAGAAAGATAAACTACATCTCCACCGAGTTTTCTAATTCCTGTTTCAAATGAGACTCTTGTTCTTAAAGAGGGCTTTTCAAATATAAGGGCTAAAATTTTTCCTTTTAGAATTTTTTCAAATTTTTTATTTTTTTTTAAATTTTTTGCCTTTTTTAAAATATAAAGAATTTCCCTTTCATTTAAATCAAGGATGCTTAAAAAATCCCTTTTCATTTTTTCCCTTCAAGTTCTTTTATTTTTAAAAGAACTTTATATGCCTCATTTTGTTTTCCCATTTTTATTAAAAGGGCTGCCTTTGCCTTTAAAAAATCAATTCTATCAGGCTCTAAAATAGTTGCCTTTTCATAATTGTTTAATGCATTTTTAAAATCATTTATTTCTTCATAGGCAGTTCCTAAAAGGAAATATACATTTGCATCTTCAACCTTTTTAGATTTTAAATTTTCAAGATGATAAATAGCCTCCTTTACTTCTCCTCCTTGAAGCAAGGAAAAAGAATAGTTATAAAGATTGTCAAGATTTAGTGTATCAAGTTCATAAGCCTTTTTATAAAATTCTGAAGCCTTTTTATATTCCTTTTTAATAATATAAATTTCACCTAAGAGAGCATAACCTCTTGCATTACCCTTTTCAATTTCAATTAATTTTTGAAGAACTTTTTCACATTCTTCTGGATTTTCTTCTTTTATATAAAGGGCATAATAATAAAGAATATCTGGAATATCTTGACCTTTTTTATAAGCAAGTGTTATGTATTTTTTTGCATTTTCATCATCGTTTTTCCTCTGATATAGACTTCCTATATTTAAAAGTGCTTGGGCATTTGTTGTATCAAGGGAATAAGAAAGACTTAAGTAATTTATTGCTTTATCAATAGAATCATGTTGGGCATAAATAATTCCTGCATTATAATAGGTAGTTGGAATCTCTTGAAATTCTTTTAAATATTTTGTTTTTTCCTTCGCAAGGTTAAGACCCTTTTCAAAATTTTTTGCCGATTCTATAAATTTATTCAAGAAAGCATAGGCTCTTCCAAGCCATAGATAACTTTCAGGGTTAT
>JBDRZF010000095.1:0-5766 GCA_039803805.1 Caldifarciminota bacterium | reverse complement strand
ATTCAGAAAAAAGAGAAGAGGTTGAGAAAAAAATAGAAGATAAAATTAAGGAAATCCTTGAAAAAGATGGGTTTTTAATAGAAAAGGTAATTCTAAAAGATATTAAACTTCCACCTGATTTTTTAAAAGCAGTAGAAGAGAAAAATATTGCAGAAGAGGAAGTTAAAAAAATGGAATATGTATTAGAAAAAGAAAAAAAGGAAGCAGAAAGGAAAAAAATTGAAGCTCAGGGTAAGGCAGAAGCAATAAAAATAATAAGTGAAGAACTCAGGAAAAATCCTCAATATATAAAATATTTATATGTTGAAAAACTTTCTGATAATGTTAAGGTTATAATTTCTGATCAGGGAACAATTTTAGACTTAAAAGGAATTTTAGAGAAATGAAAACCATAATAAAAATTTTTTATTCACCAGAAGAAACTTTTAAAGAAGTAAAGGGAAAAAATATAAAGCCTCTTTTACCATTTCTAATCCTCGTTTTCTTTTCTTTAATCATAAATCTTTTATATGCAAACTTCATAATTTATCCAAAGAAAGCAGAACTTTTGCAGATGCAAAATTTACCTTCAGAAGTAATTGAAAGGGCAAGCAAATTTTTATCAAGAGAATTTTTAAACATACAGACTCTATTAGGCACCTTTATATTTTTCCCAATTACAATTCTTTTAATTTCTCTTATTTATCATCTTTTAGTTCCAATCCTTGGAGGAGAATCAAAATTTGAGCATGCCTTTCTATATGTTATTTATTCAAAATTTATAAATGTTTTTGCCAATTATATAAAATTTCCAATTTCTTTACTTAAAACAGATGGTAGAGTTCATACTGATCTTTCCATATTTTTCCCTTTTTTAAAAGATAAAATTTTCACATATTTCTTTTTGAGTCAAATTGACATATTTACAATTTATTCTTTATATGTTATCTCCTGTGGCATGAACATTCTTTCTGGTGTTAAAAAAAGGAAGGCTTTAATTTTAGTTTATTCTTTATGGTTTTTAGTTTCAATAATAATTTCAATTCTGGGAGTGAAAGGAGGAAAACTATTTAAATAATCTATGAAAGTTGTGGATTTGTTATATATAAGTTTTCATAGCTTGAAAATACATAAATTGAGAACAGCTCTTACGACACTTGGAATTGTTATAGGAATTGCGACAGTAATTACAATGGTTGCAATAATTGAGGGTGTTAACAAGTTTGTTTATGATGTTTTTGGAAGGGTGGGTTCAGACCTTATCTATATTCAAAAATGGAAATGGGCTTTGGTTATGGGTAAAAGAGGAGGTAATTTTTGGAGAGAAATAGAAAAAAGGAAAAATTTGGAGTTTAGTGATGCAGAAGCAATTAAGAATTTAAAGAGTATAAAAGAAGTAAGTGTTACTTATCCAGTATTTAATGTGGAGGAGATTAGATATAGGGATAAAGTTTTGAGTGTAAATAGTATTGAAGGAGTTACACCTGAATATATTTCAATTTCTGGTAGGGTGATTCTCAAAGGAAGAAATTTCACTGATGCGGATAATGAATTTAATAGAAGGGTATGTATTATAGGTCCTTTTGTGGAAGAAAATCTTTTTGAGAAAGAAGATGCAATTGGAAAAGAAATAATAATCGGGAATTATAGATTCACTGTTATAGGTGTAACAGATAAAAAGGGTGAATTTCTTGGACAAAATATGGATAATTTTATACTCATTCCTTTTAATACTTCCTTTTTATATTTCAAACCTCCTTCCTGGGGGTGGATGAAAGCCTTTCAAAGTTTAAGAATTGTTGCAAAGGTAAAAGAGGGTTATAAAATGGAAGATGCGATGGAAGAAATAAGGTTTTTATTAAGACAAAGAAGGAATATTTTTTTCAATGAAGAGGAGGATTTTGCATTAAACACTCAGGAGATGATTCTTTCAGTTTATAGAAATTTGACAATGGGAATATTTTTCGCGATGATTGGAATTGCATCCCTTGCACTTATTGTAGGTGGAATAGGTATAATGAATATAATGCTGGTCTCAGTTACAGAGAGAACAAAAGAGATAGGGATAAGGATGGCAGTAGGAGCAAAAAGAAGGGATATTTTATTTCAATTTATAGCAGAATCAATTTTTATTACTTTATTTGGTGGAATTCTTGGACTTTTATTAGGAATAGGACTTGCTAAAATAGTTGATATTTTAACTCCTTTACCCTCTTATATACCTTTATGGAGCATTTTTGTTGCTATTGGATTTTCAAGTATTACAGGTCTTTTTTTTGGAATATATCCTGCAACGAGGGCTTCAAAACTCAATCCTATTGAGGCTTTGAGATATGAATAATATTTTAATTTTAATTTTAACTTTGGATACTTTAAAACTTGATATAGATCTTGCATATAAAATTTCTCTTGCAAATAATTTTACCTATAAGGAAGAAATAGAGAGAGAAAATTTAAGCAATATTTTATTTTATAAATCAGTATTTTCCTATATGCCAAATTTATCTATTACAGGGAGTTATTCTGATATAAAAAAAGAAGGATTTATAGTTTCTCCCAAGAATTATTCTTTTTCTATTGATTTTTCACAAAATATATTTTCTCCAATCCATTTGAGAAACATAACTAAAAGTTTTTATTCGAAAAATGCAGAGAGATTTATTAGGATTCACGAAAAGAAAAGACTTTTCTTAAATCTTCTTGAAAACTATGTGGAATTTTTAAAGGCTGAAAAAATTTTAGTATTAAAGAAAAAATCCTTTGAAAGGGCTTTTGAAAATTCGAAGATTTTTGAAGAGAAGTATAAATTAAATGCAATTTCAAAACTCGATTATTTAAATTCAATTATAAATTTAAAGGCAAAAGAAATAGAATATAAAGAAGCGATTAAAAATGCTGAAGATAGAAAGTGGAACTTACTCCTTACATTGGGGATAAAAGAAGAAAAAGTGTTATCTCTTAAAGAGCCTGAGTTTAAAGAAGAAGAAATAAATTATGAATTTCAAGAACTTTTAAGAATTGCACAGGTTAAAAAAGAGTTAATTCTTTCTTTAAAAGAAGAAAAGAAAAGTGCTTTCTCCGATTTTATATTTTCTTCTTTATCTTTTCTACCCGAATTTAAATGGGGGTATTATTTTAATTATCAGGACACAATATTTCCAAAAAGTTATCACTATTTAATGGAAAACTTTGAAAAAAGTAAAGGTTTTTATTTTTCTTTTAATTTTAAATTCTTTGATTATCCCTTTGACATACTCAGGGATAGAAAAAACTATGAAATTCAGAAAATTTATTTAGAGAAAAATTTATTTGAATTATATGAACAAATTGAGAATGCACTTACTTCTTTAAATCTTGCAAAGGATAATGTTTTGCTTTCAGATTCTTATCTTGAAGTGGCCAAAGAGGGATATAATCTTGCAGATGCACAATATAAACTTGGAAAAATTTCTTATGTTGAATTTTTAAAAGCGGAGGAAAGTTTACTTGATGCAGAATTAAAATATATTTCATCAAGATATGATTACATTAAATATAAATACACGCTTTTATTTTTAACAGGACTTTTGGAGGAGGTAAAATGAAAAAGATACTTATAGGGATAGGGATTTTTTTAATCATTTTAATAATGATTCTTTTAAATATTTTTCAAGGTGAAAGGGCAAAAGAGGTTGAAATTGAGATAGTGAAAAAAGGTGAAATAATTGAAACTGTAAAAATGGATGGAAGAATTAAAGCATACAAACAGGTTGAGATTGGTTCTGATGTTATGGGAAAGATAGAAAAAATACTTGTTAAAGAAAGAGAAAAAGTAAAAAAAGGAGACCTTTTATGTATAATAAATCCTGAAACTTACAAAGCGAGACTCTTTGAAATAAAATCGAGAATTTCAGCAGAACTTTCAAGATTTAATATGATAAAAAATGAATATGAAAGAGCAAAAGAACTCTTTTCAAAAAATTTAATTTCTAAAAGTGAGTTTGAGAAAACAGAGGCTGAGTACTTATCATTGAAAGAGAGTTTAAAGTCGGATAGTTTTGTATTAAAAGAGGCAGAAGAGAATTTAAGAAAATGTTATATAAGGTCACCAATTGATGGAGAAATTTTAAGAATAGATAAAGAAGAAGGTGAGATGGCTATAGTTGGGTTAAATGTTCCGGGTAATGTGATAATGGTTGTGGCAGACAAGGGAAAACTTATAGTAGAAGGTGAAGTTGATGAGGGTGAAGTGGTAAAGATAAAAAAAGGTGATAGCGTAAGTATAAAAGTGGATGCGTTGGGGAAAAGGGAATTTAAAGGTATTGTTGAAAATGTTGGTGGATTGTCCATTTCATCTTCCACATCTCAAGAGTTTTCACTTTTCCCTGTTAAAATTTTACTTTTAGAAAACGATACACTTTTGGCTCCTGGTATGAGTGCTTCCTGTGAAATAATAACAAATAAGAAAAAAGATGTTTTAACACTTCCTTATTCTGTTATTGGTAAAGAAAAAGATAGATATTTTGTATTTATTAAAAAAAGGGGAAGAGCAGAAAAGAGATTTGTTTCTATTGGAATTCAAGGTAAAGAAAGTGTTGAAATAATAGAAGGGATTGAAGAAGGAGACAGTATAATCAAAGGTCCCCAAAAAATTTTAAATTTACTTAAAGAAGGAGAAAGGGTAAAAGAAAAGAAATGACTTTAAAATTAATAGATGTTCATAAAATATACAAAATTGATAAAATTGAAGTTCATGCATTGAAAGGAATAAACCTTGAAGTTCAAAAGGGTGATTATATTGGAATTATGGGTCCTTCTGGTTCTGGTAAAAGTACTCTTCTCCATATAATAGGTTTCCTTGATGTTCCCACAAAGGGTAAATATTTTTTTGAAGATAAAGAAGTCACAGGGTTTGATGAAGATACCCTTGCAAGGATAAGGAATAAAAAGATTGGTTTTGTTTTTCAAACTTTTAATTTAATCTCAAGATTAAATGCGATTCAAAATGTTGAACTCCCTTTAATTTATGCAGGTATCCCAAAAAAAGAAAGAAGGGAAAAAGCACTTTTTGTTTTAGAGAAAGTTGGCCTTTTAGAAAGAAGATTTCATAAGCCAACAGAACTTTCAGGGGGAGAAAATCAAAGGGTAGCAATTGCAAGGGCACTTGTGGCAGGAGCAGATTTAATCTTAGCAGATGAGCCTACAGGTAATCTTGATACAAAAACAGGTGAAGAAATAATGAATATTTTTGATAAATTAAATGAAGAAGGGAAAACAATAATTGTTGTAACTCATTCAAAGGATGTTGCAAAACATGCAAAAAAAATTTATAATATGAAAGATGGATTAATCTTTGAATAAATTCTTTTCTTTCCTTTATAATAATATATTAACGATGCCCACGTAGCTCAGTTGGAAGAGCATTACCTTGGTAAGGTAAAGGTCGGCGGTTCGATTCCGCCCGTGGGCTTTTAAATTTTTTATGGAAATTATAAGAAACTCAGAGATAGAGAAGATTTCTGAAATAATCAAAAAAGGAGGAGTAATAGTTTTTCCTACAGATACGGTTATGGGAATTGGGACATATTTTTTAAATATTCAGGGTCAAAAAAAAATTTATAATTTAAAAAAGAGAAAACTTGAAAAACCCCTTGTTATTTTTATAAAAGATAGAAATGAATTAAAAAAATTTATTGCCCATAAAAAACTTGGAATTCTAAGAGAGAAAATAATACAGAATTTCTGGCCAGGCCCTCTTACATGCATATTTAAATCAAAAATAAAGGGAGAATTTTTATGGATAGCAAA
>JBDRZF010000094.1:0-5842 GCA_039803805.1 Caldifarciminota bacterium | reverse complement strand
TACCTTTAAAGTATGTCTCATATACACCATGTTTTAGAAGGGAGGCAGGGAGTTATGGAAAAGATGTAAGAGGAATGATAAGGGTACACCAATTTAATAAGGTTGAACTTTTTAAATTTACAAAACCAGAAGAATCCTATGATGAACTTGAAAAAATGGTTAATGATGCTGAAAAAATTTTACAATTGCTTAATATTCCTTATAGAGTTGTTTTGCTTTGCACAGGTGACCTTGGTTTTGCTGCTTCAAAAACATATGATATTGAAGCATGGGCACCGGGTGTTAAAAGATGGCTTGAAGTTTCCTCAGTTTCAAATTGTGAGGATTTTCAGGCAAGAAGGACAATGACAAGGTTCAGAAGAAAGGGAAGTAAAAAAATAGAATTTGTTCATACTCTGAATGGCTCAGGACTTGCATTGCCGAGGACCTTTATAGCACTAATTGAGAATTATCAGGATGAAAAAGGAAGAATTCATATTCCAGAAAGGTTAATTCCTTATATGAATGGAATTGAAATAATAGAATGAAAATATCGGAATTTCAAAAAATAATTAAAGAAATTTATTATAAAAAGGATAAAAAAAGAGGAGTTGATGGAACTTTTAGATGGATGATAGAGGAGATTGGTGAACTTGCAAGAGGAATTAAAAAGAATGACAGAAAAAAATTGGAGGAGGAAATTGCTGATATTTTTGCATGGCTTACATCAATTGCAAATTTATTAAATATTGATGTTGAAAAATGTGTTAAAGAAAAATACTTTAAAGTTTGTCCAAGATGTAAAAAGGTGCCTTGTGAATGTAAAGAATAAAATTTAAAGGAGGAAAAAAATGGGAGTTGATAAACTTAAAATTGTTCTTGAAAAGGAAATTGAAAGACTGAAAAATGAAGGAAGATTGAAGGGCAAAGAATTTATAATCACGGGGGTTAAAAAACCTGAAAACGGGAAAGGACCGAGGTATTTTCTCAAGGGCTTTGGTGATAAAGAATTTATAAGGATGAATTCAAATTCTTATCTTGGTATGTCCCTTTTAGATGAAATAATAAAGGTTGAAGAAGAAACAGCAAGAAAATTCGGTGTTGGTCCTGGTGCTGTAAGGTTTATAAGTGGAACATTTTTGCCACATAGAGAACTTGAAAAAAGACTTGCAAAATTTCATAACCGGGAAGATTGTATGATTTATAGTGCTGCCTATGTAACGGTTGTGGGAATTTTGGCATCATTAATAACAAATGAAACAATTGTAATAAGTGATGAATTGAATCATAACTGTATAATAAATGGAATAAGACTTGCAAGGCCAAAAGATAAACTCATTTATAAACACCTTGACATGAATGATCTTGAAGAAAAGGTTAAAATTTGCATTGGAAAAGCAAAGAGATTAATTATAATAACAGATGGTGTTTTCAGTATGAGAGGTGATTATGCACCATTAAAGGAAATTGAAGAAATTGCTAAAAGATATGATGAAAATTTTGAGGAAAATATAATAACAGTTGTGGATGATTCCCATGGAGTTGGTGCTTTTGGTGAAACTGGAAGAGGAACAGAAGAATATACAGGTGCAAGATGCGATTTACTTGTAGGAACAATAGGAAAGGCATTTGGAGTAAACGGAGGTTATGTTTGTTCTGATGAGAAAATAATTACATATTTGAGAGAAACAGCAATTACATATGTGTATTCAAATCCTATAACACCTGCAGAAGCAGCCTGTGCATTGAAAGTTATCGAATTTCTTGATAGTGAAAAGGGAAGGGAAAGACTAAGATATTTAAGGGATTTAACAAAAAGATTTAGAGAGGGTGTTATGAATTTAGGATATGAAACAATCAAAAGTGACCATCCAATTGTTCCTTTACTTATAAGGGATACATGGAAAACAAAAGATTTAGTCAATTACTTAATAGAAAATGGTGTTCTTGCAACAGGACTTGCTTATCCTATTGTTCCAAGAGGAGATGAAACAATAAGGTTTCAGGTAAATGCTGATCATACACCTTATGATATTGATTATGTTCTGGATGTTTTAGAAAAATATAAAAAGGAAAGAAAAATTTAATTCTCTGGATTTGTTTTAAAATAGTAAGAATTAAAAAATCAAAACTTGACAAACTCATTTTTTTAATGTATTTTTAAGGAAAATTTGGAGGTGAGAAAATGAGGATTGATAAGTTTACTGAAGGAGCAAAAGAAGCAATTGTAAGGGCACAGGAACTTTTAATGAAACTCAAAAATTCCCAACTTGATGTTGAACATTTATTTTATTCTCTTTTAGAGCAGGAAGATGGTGTTGTTACTGAAATATTTAAAAAGTTAAATATTCCTGTTTATACATTAAAGGAAAGGCTTTTAAAAAATTTAAAGAAAATGCCTGTAATTGAAAGGGAGGGAAGCCCTCTTTTTCAGGTTTATATAACTCCCAGACTTCAAAAACTCTTTGAAGATGCTGAAAAGGAAGCAAAAAGGTTAAATGATGAATATATTGCGCAGGAACATTTTTTGCTTGCAATGACAGATATAAGTGATGGTGAAACAAATAGAATTTTTAGAGATTTTAATATTGATAGAGAAAAAATATATAAAGCACTTTATGAAATAAGGGGAACACAAAGAGTTTCTGATCCATCTGCTGAAGCAAGGTATAAAGCCCTTGAAAGATATACAATAGATATTACAAAACTTGCAAAAGAAGGGAAAATTGATCCTGTTATTGGAAGAGAAGAGGAAATGATAAGGGTTATGCAAGTTCTTTTGAGGAAAACAAAGAATAATCCTGTTTTAATAGGTGAGCCAGGGGTTGGGAAAACTGCAATTGTTTATGGGATTGCTCAGAGAATAGTTTCAGGGAATGTCCCTGATGCTTTAAAGAATAAAAGAATACTCGCACTTGATATGGGTGCGATTGTTGCAGGAAGTAAGTTCAGGGGTGAATTTGAAGAGAGATTAAAAAGTGTTTTAGAAGAAGTCAAAAGAAAAAAAGATGAAATAATACTTTTTATTGATGAAATTCATACACTTGTAGGTGCAGGGGCTGCAGAGGGTGCACTTGATGCAGCAAACCTTTTAAAACCTTCTCTTGCTTCAGGAGAAATAAGGGTGATAGGTGCAACAACACTTGATGAATACAGAGAACATATAGAAAAAGATGGTGCTCTTGAAAGGAGATTCCAACCTGTATATGTAAGGGAGCCAACTATTGAAGAAACAATTGAAATATTAAAGGGAATAAAGCCTAAATATGAAATATTCCATAAAGTAAAAATAACTGATGCAGCAATTATAGCAAGTGCAAAACTTTCCGCAAGGTATTTAACAGGAAGAAAATTACCAGATAAAGCAATAGATTTACTTGATGAAGCATGCAGTTATACAAAAATGAAATTTTCTGAAATGCCACAGGATTTGAAATCATTAAAAGAAGAAATTGAAAAACTTGAGGAAGAAGGAAGAATAAGTGTAAAATATGGGGATGAGAAAAGGGCAAAAGAAATAAAGGAAAAAATTGAAAATTATAAGAAAATTTTTGAAGAGAAAAAGAGGGAATGGGAAAAAAGGGCAAGAATTGATGATGTTGTTGATGAAAACGATATTGCCTATATTGTTTCAAAACAAACAGGGATACCTGTTACAAACTTATTAGAAGATGAGGCAAAGAAACTTTTGAGAATTGAAGAAGAACTTAAAAAGAAGGTGATTGGACAGGATAGAGCAATTGAAGTAATTGCAAATGCAATAAGAAGGTCAAGGAGTGGTATAGCAAGTTCTCAAAAACCGATAGGTATTTTTTTATTCTTAGGACCAACAGGTGTCGGCAAAACCCATGTTGCAAAAAAACTTGCAGAGTTTTTATTCAACGATGAGAATGCCTTAATAAGAATTGATATGTCAGAATATATGGAAAAACACGCAGTATCAAGGCTTATTGGTGCACCACCAGGATATATAGGATATGAAAAAGGAGGACAGTTAACAGAGGCAGTAAGAAGGAGACCATACCAGGTAATTCTTTTTGATGAAATAGAAAAGGCACATCCAGAGGTTTTAAATATTCTATTACAGGTATTTGATGCAGGAAGATTAACAGATGCACAGGGGCATGTTGTTGATTTTAAAAACACAATAATAATAATGACATCAAACATAGCAGGTGATAAACTCTTAGATGAAGAAAAAAGTTATGAAGAAAGATACATTCTTGCAATGCAGGAAATAAAAAATTATTTTAAACCTGAATTCATAAACAGGATTGACGAGATAGTGATATTTAATCCTCTTGGTGAAAAAGAAATTCTCAAAATAATTGACCTTCTTTTAGAACCGATTAAAGAAAATTTAATTGAAAAAGGAATTGAAATTGAATTTGAAGAATCTTCAAAATTTTTCCTCTTACAAAGGGGATATGATCCAAATTTTGGTGCAAGACCACTTAGAAGAGTTATATCAAGATATATTGAAAATGAAATAGCAAAAATGATTATTGAAGGAAAAGTCTCAAAAGGTAAAAAGATAAAAGTGAAAGAAGAAAACGGAATTTTAAAGTTTGAGATAATTGAAAAATAAAAGAAATTTACTTTATTATAAAAATCTTCGCCCCCGTAGCTCAAGTGGATAGAGCATCGGATTTCTAATCCGAGGGTTGCGGGTTCAAGTCCTGCCGGGGGCGTTTATAAAATAAAAAGGGGGAGGACAAAGCCTCCCCCACTTTTTAAGAATATATATTTTTTACTTTGTCTTAAGCCAGCGAAGCCCTCTTGTAGTCTGGAAATAGAAACTAACTGTATATTGATAACCTGATTTTGCAGAAATATACATTTTTGCAAAATAATCCTCTTCACCCATTGTATTGATTGGTTCAAAATCAAACCATATATAATAAGCGGCTCCCTCCATAGCCGGTTGAGCAGTAATATAATTTCCTACACCAGGCGCAAGTTTTGCATCTTCCCAGTTCCCTGAAATTTCTGAAAATGCCGCATCTATATCAGGATTATTATGAACATTTGTTCTCACAGAATCTTTATAAAATAGCATCCATGCCTGTTGTTTAAGAGTGGCATTTCTTGGTGTAGCAACACCATTTACAAATTCTATATAAGAAGGATGATTTGGGTCAGGATCAAGGGCATCATAAACAATAACATTTGCTGTTGATTTAGGAGTATAATCCCCTACCCATGGATCTGATTCTCCTTCATCATTATAAGCAACAATTTTAACTTCCATAGCGGGTGTTGTCAACTCATAATAAGTATTTGTTCCTTCATATACCGGATTTCCATCAGCATATACCCTGTATCCATCAGCATTATCTACAGGATCCCATTCAAATCTGAGTCCCGCTCCATTTTGAATAATCTTCACTGTATGAACATTTGGAGTTTCTGGAACTTCCCCCTTCTTACATCCATAAAAATAAATACCTATTCCAAGAATTATTCCTAAACCTATTATATATTTTTTCATCTTTCACCTCCTATTTTTTTCTTACAGGTGGTAAACCTCCACTTTCCTTTGGTGCGGATGGTGTCTTTGCCCCTGTCTTTGCTTCCATCTGTGTTATTTTACCTTCAAGTTGTGTTATTTTTCCTTCAAGTTCTGTTATTTTTCCTTCAAGTTCCGTAATTTTTCCTTTTACCTGTGTTATTTCTGATTTCAGGCTCTCTATATCTTCCTTTATTTTTGCAGGTGCCTGGCAGCCCATTAAAAAGGCTACCACCACCATTCCCGCTATTAGTTTTTTCATAAAAAACCTCCTTTTTAAGTGTTTTAAAAATAAAGTATTAAAATAAAAAAAGTCAAATGGGGAAGGGTGAAAAAATTAAAATTTTATTCAGC
>JBDRZF010000093.1:0-5882 GCA_039803805.1 Caldifarciminota bacterium | reverse complement strand
TACACAAAAGGATATCCTTCTTTTTTCTTAAAATTTTCCCAAAAAAAATTGAAGGGGTTTTACTTGGTATTATGTTTTCAGTTTGTTTTTTATCAGCATGGATGAGTAATACTGCGACATGCATAATGGCATTTCCAATAGTCCTTGCAATTTTAAAATCACTTGAGATTGAAAAAGAAAATATAAATAAGGCTTTTTTTTTATCAATAGCCTATGCCTCTTCAATAGGTGGAATATCTACACCAATTGGAACACCTCCAAATATTGTATTTTTAGGACAATTTAAAAAACTTTTTCCAGAACTTCCTGAGATAACCTTTGCTAAATGGTGTTTTTTTGGCTTCCCTCTTTCCCTTACTTTTTTAATAATTACATGGCTTTTATTTTATCTTATTTTTTTAAGAAAAGAAAATATTAAAATAGGTTATGAAAAGATAAATGAAGAAAGAGAAAAAATTGGGAAAATGAAATTAGAAGAAAAAATAATTTTAGGCGTTTTTGTTTTTGTTGCTTTATTATGGCTGACAAGAAATATATGGGAAAGAAAATTAAATTTAAAGAATTTTTCCCATGATGCACTTGTAGCAATTCTTGGTGCATTGATTTTATTTATAATCCCATATAAAGAAGAAAATAAGTTAAAGCCGATACTTGATTGGGAAACTGCTTTGAATATACCATGGGGAATTTTGCTTATATTTGGAGGAGGATTTTCACTTGCAAGTGCCTTTGAAAAAACAAATTTAACTCAAAAACTTTCTGAATATCTTAAATTCTTTGGAAATTTAAATATAGTTCTCTTTGTAACTTTATTATCCTTATTCTTAGTATTCCTTACAGAAGTGACATCAAATACAGCAACAGCAACAATAATACTTCCATTTTTGGGCAGTTTATCAAAGGCAATAAATATAAATCCGTTATTTTTAATGCTTCCTGCAACAATTTCTGTTTCCTTTGCATTTATGCTTCCATCAGGAACACCACCAAATGCAATAGTTTTTGCTTCAGGAAAGGTTAGGATAAAGGATATGGCAAAAACCGGAATAATTTTAAATTTTTTAGGAACATTTTTAGTTGTAGCCTTTTTCTTTCTCTTTATAAGACATATTTTAAAAATATGATTAAAATAGGACCATCAATAATTTCAGGTGATTTTTCAAAATTAAAGGAGAATATAAAAAAGGCAGAAAAAGCAAAAGTAGATTTTTTACATGTTGATATAATGGATGGAATATTTGTAAAAAATATAACATTTGGACCAATGGTTGTGGAAGCAATATCAAAGATGACTTATTTACCCTTTCATGTTCATCTTATGATAATTGAACCTATAAGATATATAAAAGAGTTTTCAAGAATAAAAAATGTTGAACTAATAAGTTTTCATTATGAGGCAACAGATAAAATATTAGAAACATTAAAAGAAATAAAAAAAGAAAATAAAAAGGCAGGACTTGCAATAAATCCTGAAAGTTCTTTTGAAAATATAAAAAAATTTTTAAATAAAATTGATGAAATTCTTATAATGAGTGTCCATCCTGGCTTTTCAGGGCAGAAATTTTTAACATATGTCTTAGATAAAATAGAAGAAATTAAAAATTATAAGATACAGAAAAAATTAAATTTTGAAATTGCTGTTGATGGAGGACTAAATGAAGAGACAATACCTCTTGTTATTGAAAAAGGAGCAGAAATTCTTTGTATTGGTTCATACTTTTTTAAAAATAAAAATTCAATAAAATTTTTAAAAAAGATAAAAAATGCTTGATAAATTAATATTTTTAGGACTCTATTTAAACCCCTTTGTTGCAAAAAATGAAAAATATATGGAAAAAATATATTCCCTTGCAGATTCAGGAATAATAAATTTAATTGTGATTGATTTAAAAACTGAACATGGAAAGGTATGGTTTGATGAAAAGGAATTAAAGGAAATTTCAAAAAAATGTGAAGAAAAAAATATTTATTTAATAGTAAGAATAGTTTGTTTTCTTGATAACTATTTATCAAAAAAAGAGCCTGAAAGGGCAATTTTGAGTAAAAAAACTCATAATTTATGGCAGGACATCCATGGAAATAACTGGTTAAATCCCTTTGATACTTTAAACTGGAATTATAACATAGAGATTGCAGAATTTGCTGCAAAATGCAATGTAAAGGAAATACATTTTGATTATTTAAGATTCCCTTCTGATGGAGACCTCTTAGATATGGATTTAAAAAACCAATTGAATTTAGAAAAGGAAGAAGTGATAAAAGAATTTTTGAGAAAAGCATTTTTAAGACTAAAGAAATATAATGTTTTAATTGTGCCATGTCTTTTTGGATTCTCTCCTTTCTGGAATTCTATTAAAAGGGAAGGTCAGAAAATTGAAGAAGTCTCAAAATATTCAGATAGAATTGCCTTAATGCTCTATCCATCCCATTATGGTAGAAATTTTTTAAAAGAGGCAGAGCCTTTAAGGGAAAGGGCTATATATTTTGAAGGAGTGACTCTTGGGAAAATAAGGTCAGGAATCCCTGTTGAAGCATATGTTCAGGGATTTAATTATAAGGCAAAAAATTTTGGTAAAGAATATATTGTTGAACAGATAAAGGGGGCAATTATTGCAGGTGCAGAAAAAATAATAATATGGAATGCAGCAGGAGAATATAAATATGCAATTGAGGCATTGAAAGAAATAAAAAATGAAATTGTTAATAATTTTATTTCTGATTAAAAGCCAGGATAAGGAAATTCTTAGAGAAAAATTTATCTCAAGCCTTTTAGAAATATATTTCAAAAAGGATAAAGAGATAAATGATTGTGCAGACTTTATAAGAAAGGCATTATTAAATGCTTTAAATAAAATAAATATAAAGAGTTTAAACATAAATAAAAGAAAGCCCTTTTTAGTTAAAGAAAAGGATAAATTTTTTTATTCGTCCTTTGCTGATGTAAAGAATTTGATATTATATAACACAATTTTTTTAGGAAAGAATAAAAATAAAATAGATTTAAAATCTGGTGACATTTTATTTTTTTACAATCCAAAACAAAAATTTCCATACCACTCAATGGTTTATATAAAAATAAAAGATGAAGAATTCTTAATATACCATACAGGACCAGTGGAAGATAAAAAGGGGGAATTAAGATTAATAAAATACAATTTAATTTTTAAACATCCTGAATCTTTATGGTTCCCGATTCCATCAAATGAAAATTTTTTAGGATTTTTTAGATTGAAATTATTTGAAGATTAATTTTAAAATAAAAATTAAAAAGGAGGTGAAAAATGTTTCTAAACATAATCATAAGTTTTTATTTAAGCAGTTCTATTTATTTGGAAGGTGAAAAACCAAAGATTTATATAAGTGGATATAATATTGGAAAGGGAATTATAAGAGTTTATAAAATTGAAGAAGGTTATGAAATATTTAAAAAATCAAAAAATATACAATACCCTTTTATAAAGGAAGAAAGAAAACCAAATTTATTCAAAAGCCTTGAAGAAGGATTAAGGGAAACTAATAAGAGGATAAGAAATTATTTTAGAAGAAATGTGAAAGAAAAAGAAAGGATAGAAATTAAAGAGAGTTTTGGAATTAAGAAACTGGAAGAGCCAAAAAAAGAATTTCCTGCACCTTTAAAGGAATATGAAATTGTTGATGAATGGACAGAGGATTTTGGATATGAATGGATAAGTAAGGATATTGAAATACCTGTAAAAGAAAAGGGAGTTTATCTTATAGAAATAACAAACAGAAAGAGCCAGAAATTTGTTCCCTTAATAATTACTGATATTGGATTTATAACAAAAGAGGATGATGAAAATTTCTATATTTTTGCTCAAAATCTTTTAAATTCAGAACCATTAAAAAAAGCAGATGTATGTATTAAATCAGGTGAAAAAATATTGATTGAGGGAAAAACTGACGAAAATGGAATTTTCTATTTTAAAAAGAAAGAGAAAGAAAATACTCATTTTGATGTAATTCTTTCTTATAACAAAAGCATAGCAATTTCAAAATCCTATGCACCCTGGGCAGAATTTCCATCTGAAAGAGTTTATATTTACACAGATAGACCACTTTATAGACCGAATGATAAAGTTTATTTTAAAATAGTTGTAAGGATTTTAGAGGGAGAAAATTATAACTTATACACAGGCTCTTTAAGAGTAAAAATTTTGAATCCAAAAGATAACATTTTATTTGATAAAGAATTAAAGATGAATGAACTTGGAACATGTGGAGATTCATTAATTTTACCTGAAAATACAGCTCTTGGAACCTATAGAATAAATGTTTATATTAAAAATAAGGAGTTTTCTCAAATATTTAAAGTTGAAGAGTATAGAAAGCCTGAATTTTCAGTTAAAGTGGATGTGGAGCCAAAAGTTTTAACAGAAGGAGAAAAAGTTAAAATAAAAGTTAAAAGTGATTATTTCTTTGGTGCACCGGTTTCATATGGTAAGGTGAGATTGAAGATTTCAAGAAGACCTTTATATTTTTATTACTGGGGATTTTATGAAGAATACTGGGCACTTGAATTTATGGAGGAAATAGAAGGAAATTTAAATGAAAATGGTGAATGGATTTATGAATATGAAATTCCTAAAATTGATAGATATTATACTTACATAATTGATGCAGGGGTTGAAGATGAAAGTGGTATTGAACAAATGGGAAAGGGAGTCTTTAAAGCAGGAAAAACAAGATATGTTATTGATTTAAAAACTAATAAATATGTTTATTCAAAAGATGAGGAAATCCAAATTTATATCTATGTTAAAGATCTTGAAGATAAAAAATTAAAAGAGGGGGAGTGCAGGATAAAGATTTTTGAAGAGGAATATAATATAAAAATAAAGGAAGGTGAAGGATTTTTAAAGGTGAAGGCAGAAAAACCTGGAAATATAAAAATATATGCGGAATTTAAAGATGAAAAGGGGAATTTAATAACCCATTATACTTATATCTGGATAACTGAAAAGGGATATGCCTTTGAATATAAAGAAAACAGGGTTCAGATCATAACTGAAAAGGAAGAATATGAGCCCGGTGAAAATTTTAAAGCAATAATACTTTCACCTTTTGAAAATGGATATTTGTTTTATACAGTTGAAACTTATAAAATTGAAAAAGTGGGTGTTCTAAAAATTGAAAAAAATATGGGAACTGTTGAAATTAAAGTTAAGGGAAATTATTCACCCAACTTTTTTATACATGTTCTGGGAAATAACAAAAATAATTTTTATGAGAATAAAAAAGAAATAAAAGTAAAATATGAAAAGAATAAACTGGATATAAGTTTTGAGCTTGATAAAGATAAATATTTACCACAGGATATGGCAAAGATTAAAATAAAGGTAAAGGACTATGAGGGAAAACCTTGCGAAACAGAAATTTCTGTTTTTGTAATTGATGAAGCACTTCTTTCCCTTCAAAATCCCTTTGAAGAAAACATTTTTTCATTTTTTTATCCAAAAAGAAGAATTTATACATCCTTTAATTCATCTATAAATTGGAGATTCTATAGTTATGAAATATATTATGAAAGTGCTCTTGAAAGTAAAGCCTTTCTTATGGCTAAAGAAAAATTTGAAGAATACCCAAGATTTGCGATAAAAGGAATTGCTGAAGAAATGATGATAAGAAAGGAATTCAAAGACCTTGCTTTATGTGTTTTAAGAGAAAAAACCGATAAAAATGGAGAGGCAGAGATTATTTTTAAACTTCCTGATAATTTAACAACATGGAGAATAAGAGTAAAGGCAATAACAAGGGATAAATTTGGAGAAAAAGAACATAAATTCTTGGTTTCAAAAGACCTTTTAGCAATACTTATCTTACCAAGATTTATAAGGGAAAGGGATACTCTTATAATAAGGGGA
>JBDRZF010000092.1:0-5894 GCA_039803805.1 Caldifarciminota bacterium | reverse complement strand
TTCTTCTTCAAATTTTTTCACTTCTTTAATTTTTAAAATTCCCCTTTCAACAAGATCACATATCTTTCTTGCAACTTTTAAAGCACTTTCTTTTGAAAGTGAAATTATTTCCGATACATTTCTATTTCCATCCACAAGTGAAAGAATTTTCCATTCAAGGATATCAAAATTCAAGGTTTCACCTTCCCTTTTTAGCCACTCATCTGAAAGTAAAGGAACAAAAGAAAAATCCGGTATTTTTTTTACAATTTCAGCCCATTCATCTATTTTTCTTGAACTTTCAAGGATGAAGTCCTGAGTGGAAAATTCTAAATCTGTTTCAGGAATTTTTTGTTCTTCTATTTCAATGAATGTGAAATTTCCCTCTTTAAGTTGTAAAATATAAAACATTCTATCTAAAGCAAGTTTCATTATTATTTTTTTAACTACTTCTTTATTTAAGTTTTCCTTTAAAATTATTTCAAGAACCTTTTCTTCTTTTTCAAAAGAATCTAAAATTTTCTCTATTTGGGGATTTAAAATTCCCGTCTTTTTAATTTCACTTGTCAAAATATTTCTATTTAAATCTTCTATAAATTTAATATTACCGCCTCTTAAAAATATTTTAAAGTGCTCACCATCCCCCTTTATTTCCACTATTCCAGATTTTTTGTTCATGTATAGAAGTTGAAGTAAGTCAGCAATTGAAAGTTCTTTTAAATTTCCTTGGATAGGCATTATTCTATATCCTTTTTTAAAAGGTTTAAAAAACTAAGTGTTGTTTTAATATATTCTCTTGCCTTTTTCCCTATTTTTGTATTGGGCTCCATTTTTATTACTTTTTCCCAGTGATGAATTGCCTCTTCATATTTTCCCTCAAGGGCATATAAAATTCCCATGTAATAATGGGCAATTGAAAACCATAAGTTGATTTTTATTGACTCTTCTAAATAGGATAATGCTTCTTTATATTTCCCTTCTTTTATTAGTATTTCACCTTTTAAAAGAAAAGCATAGGGATTTTGCTTTTCTTTTATCAATAGTTTTTCACACAATTCTTTTGCCTTATCAAGTTCATTTGTATGTAAATATACTTTTGCAAGATAATATTCTGCTATTTTATTAAATGGTTCTTTTTCTAATATTTTTAAAAAAGTTTTTTTGGCATCTTCAAATCTCTTTGTTTTTAAAAGTAATTTACCAAATTTAAGTAAAACCTTTGTATCGTCCTTTTTAAATTCAAAAAGTTTGCTTATTATTTTAAGGGCTTCCGTATATTCTTCATTTTTTTCCTTTATTTCTGATAAAAGTAATAATTTTTCGTAATAAAAAATCCCTCCTTCTTTTATTTCCTCTAATTCTTTTTCTGCTTCTTTTAATCTTCCTATTTTTGTGTATATCTCTGCAAGTTTGAGTATTATTCTTGAATCGTGGATTTTTTTCCTTAAATTTATAAAGATATTTTCTGCTGCTTCATAAAACCCTAATTTATAATAAATTTCACCAAGAAGATAATTAACTTCAAAATTTTCAGGATAAATTTTTTTTACTTCTTCTAATACCTTTTGTGCTTCCTCATAGTTATTTTCTTCCATATATTTTTTTGCTCTTTCAATTTTTATTTTTAAATCCTTTATCTCTTCTTTTTTAATAAGCCCCTCTGGAAAATAAGGAATTCCCCTTGGAGAACCTGCTATGGCAAGCAAGAATACTTCACCTTTCTCCATTTTCTTTGGTTTTATATTTTCCATTTCTTCAATCTTTTCTTTCTCGCCTTTTATTGAATATATTTTTTTCATACAGGATATAAGTAAAAAATTATCAGGGAAAACTTCAAGAGCATTTTTTACCATTTTTTCTGCCTCTAAAATTCTTTCTTTTTCAATAAGTATTTTTGCATAATTGTATATTATTACAGGATCTGTATAATAAAGTTCGGTCATCTCTGCAAGATTTTTTTCCGCCTCTTCCTTTTTACCCTGTAACATTTTCAGAAGAGAAAGATTATAAAGGGGTATTAAAAACCCTTCTTCCATTTCATATGCTTTTTTAAGAAGTATTTCTGCTTCTTTTTCTTCACTCCCTATAAAAAGAAGTGCATAGTTATTAAGAGCATAAGGATAATTTAATATATTTTCCCATATTTTTTTAGCCCTTTCTTTAAAACCCTTTAAGAGCAAAACACAGGCCATCATATTCCATGTATGGAAATCTTTTGGATTTATTTTTTCAAGAGTAGAAAAGGCTTCATCATAATTTTCCTCAAGAATTTCTATTTCTGCTTTAAGTTTTAATGCCTCTCTATCAAAGGGCTTTTCTTCAAGAGCCTTATTTAATTCCCTCAAGGCATCTTTTAATAAAAGTTTATTTTTATAAACCTGAGCCATTTCAAGTCTTGATTGAAATGTAAGAATTTTTTCCTTTACCTTTATTCCCATTGCCTCTTTAAGTTCTTCCTCTGCAGATATTTTTTCATCTTCAATTTCTATTAATCCTCTTATATCGGCAATATAAGGATTTAACTCCTTTGCCTTTATTGCTTCATCAAGTGCCTCTTCTATTAATCCCATTTCACCTAATGCAAAGGAAAGAAAAAGATGTGCCTCTGCTGACTCAGGATTTATCTTTATTGCATTTTTCAAATATTTTATTGCTATTTCATACAATCCCATATTGTAATATATTTCACCTATACTCCTTAATACTTCTTCATCTTCTGGATTTATCTTATAGGCTTTTTTAAATGTGGCAAGGGCTTCCTGTAAGAGCCCCATTTTTTTCTTAATCGTACCAAGCCCTTTTAAGGCTTGAATGTTATTTGGGTCCTTTACTATTACATTTTTATATTCAGCCATTGCTTCAGCATACCTTCCTATATGGGAATAGGCTTCTGCAAGTTTTATTCTTAATTTTACATTTTCAGGATCCTGCATTACCTCTCTTAACGGTTTTTCAATATAATCTTCTAATTTACCTGTTCTTTTCAAAATTATTATTAGATTTCTTTGTGCAATTTTAAAATCTGGATTTATTTCAAGGGCTTTTTTAAGTTCTAAAATTGCATCCTCCACAAGCCCCCTGTTAAAAAAGACAATTGCAAGATTATTATGAGAAGAAGGGTCTTTTGGATCTATCCTTTCTCCAAATTTTTTAAGTATTTTAATTTCTTCTTCTTTTATATTCATTCAATCATTTCCTTAAGTCTATTTGTTAAAACTATTATTCCACTTTCATCGGGTAAGAAAAAGAAGTTAAAGGTAATTTTTGGACCATTCTCTACAAAAAATGTGCTTTTTATACATATGGCAAATTCTTCATAATATTCTATACTTAAAAGAGCAGATGTAACAATTGCTTTTGTCATATCAATTTTTAAAAATGGTACAGAAGGCAAGGCTAAGAGATTCAAGAATTCTGATAGGGAAGTCATATAAGATCCTGTTACAATATTTGTGATTTCCTTTAAAGCAGATTCTTCATTTTCTCCTATTTCTTTAATATCCTCTTCTGTCATTAAAGAAAGAAATTTTTTTGCTTCTTCATCTTTCATTAATAAGAGTGTTAATCCTGTTAAATCACCTAAAAAATACTGTAAAACACCTATGGCAAGATAATTTTCCTTTATTATCTGGTTAAATACTTCTTCTGATTTACCTATAAAAACATCTGGGGGATGCATAAATATTTTTCTTTTAATTAACTGGGATAAAGAAGTAGCAGCATGGCCTGCACCTATATTTGCTACTTCTTTTATTCCATCAATATAAAATGGGCTTAGATCTTTTAATTTCATTATCCTCCTTTTTTAATAAGTGAAATTGGATCTATTATAAGGTAAGGTTTTCCATCACCTAAGATTGTTCCTCCCGTGATATAAGGAATTTTCATAAAAATTTCGCCAAGATTTTTTACAAAAACATCTTGTTCAGAAATTATTCTATTTACAAGTAACATAAAACTTACATCTTCACCCTCTATTACAATTCCTTCCCTGAATTCTTTGCCATTATTTTTTACTCCAATAAAAGAGTCAAATTCATAAACGGGGTAAATTTTTTTATCTATTATTGTAAATTTTTTACCTTGAAGTGTAAATATTTTTATATTTTTTACATTATAAATTCCAGTCACATAATTTAAAGGCAGAACATATTTTTCTTCTCCACTTTGAAGTATAACTGCTTTTATAATAGCAAGAGAAACAGGAATTCTTAAAATAACTTCTGTTCCTTTTTTTTCCTCAAAATTTATTTTTAAATCCCCTCCTAATTTTAGAAGTGTTTCTTTAACCACATTTAAACCAACCCCCCTTCCTGAAAGAGGGGTTACATCTTTTTTTGTTGAAAATATTGGATTTGTTAAAATTTCAACAATTTTTTCATCGCTTATAAGGGGAACTTCCTCTTCCTTTATAATACCTAATTCAAGAGCCCTTTTTATCACTTTCTCTTTATTAATTCCTTTACCATCATCTTTAACACTTATAAAAACTATACCTCTATCTTTTTTAATATTTATTGATATTTTTCCAACCCTTTTTTTACCATTTTTAATTCTTTCTTCTGGTCTTTCAATACCGTGATCAATAGAATTTCTCACAAGATGGATTAAAGGATCTTTTAACTTTTCCAGTATGATTCTATCAATCTCGATTTCTTCACCCTCAATTTCAATTTCAATTTCCTTACCGAGTTTTTTAGACTCATCTCTTACATATCTTGGTAGTCCCGCAAGGATTACTTTTACAGGTATTAATCTTAAACTAATGATTTCATCTTGAATAGATGCTAATAATCTTTCAAAAGAATCAAATTCTTCCCTTAATTCCTTTTTACCATTTTCAGAAATCATTTTTTTTAATCTATCCCTTTGTATAAGAACTTCACCCATATAATTGATAATTCTATCAATGACTTCAGACCTTATTTTTATTTCAGCAATTTCTTCTTCTTTAAATTTTTTTAAAGTTTCCTTTTCTTTAACTTCTAAAATTTTATAATGCTCTATCTCTGAATAAAGATCTAAAATCTCTTTCAATTTCTCTATGTTTTCCTCTTCTATTTCTATTTCAACCTTAAAGGAAAAGTCAAATTTGTCTTGTTTTATCTCTTCAAAATCCGGTTCCACCTTTAATAGTTTGAATTTTTCCATTAATCTCTTTAATATAACAAAAGCCCTTGCTCCTTTCAAAGGAGTTTCAGATGAAAGGTAAATTTCAATTTCATATCTTTTAGTTTTTTCTTCAAGTAATTTTTTTATTTTGTCTATACTTTTTAAAATTTCTTCAGTGTCAATTTCTTCTTTCCCCTCTTTTCTTATTTTATCAAGCATATCTTCAACACGATGGGAAATTTTTTCTATTTCATTTTCACCAATAGAGGCGGCAGAGCCTTTAAGTGTATGAAAATGGCGGAAAAGTTCTTCTATAAATTCTTTTTTAACTCCTTCCTTTTCAATCTTTAATATAATTTCTTCACTTTTTTCTATGATTTCTTTCGCTTCCGATTTAAAGAGTTCTCTATACTCCTTTAAATCTTTCATTTTTTTAAAATTCTTTCAACGGCTTCTAATACCCTCATTGGCTGGAAAGGTTTTACAATATAATCTTTAGCCCCTGCTTGTAAAGATTCAAGAACAAGGGCTTGTTGACCCATTGCTGAAACCATTATTATTTTTGCATCTGGGTCAATTTTAAGTATTTCCCTTACAGCATCTATTCCACTCATATCAGGCATTATTATATCCATTGTAACAAGGTCAGGTTTTAACTCCTTATAAAGTTTTATCGCTTCTGCTCCTGTTGCAGCCTCTCCACATATCTCATATCCTCCCTTTTTAAGTATGTCGCCTAAAAGTTTCCTCATAAATCTCGCATCATCCACAATCAAAACTCTTGGATTCATATATCCTCCCTT
>JBDRZF010000091.1:0-5898 GCA_039803805.1 Caldifarciminota bacterium | reverse complement strand
TGCTATAAAATATGGTATTGCAAGAGGTGTATTTTCAAATGAGGCAGGACTTGGAAGCGCACCGGTTGCCCATTCAACAGCAAAAACTGACCATCCTGTAAGGCAGGGATTTTGGGGCTGTTTTGAAGTATTTTTTGATACAATAGTAATGTGTTTTATAACAGGGCTTGCAATAATAACAAGTGGAGTATGGGTAACAGGAAAAACAGGAGCAACACTTACATCAGAGGCATTCTCAACATTATTCGGATTTAATCTTGGGAATGCAATTGTAACAATATCAATGATATTAACTGCTTATGATACAAATCTTGCATGGTGCTTTTATGGTGAAACATATCTTTCCTATTTGGTTGGTTATAAACATATTGCAAGAATGATTTATAGAATAATATGGCTTCCTTTTATACTACTTGGTTCTCTTGGGAAACTTGAAGCAGTATGGAGTATTGCAGATACATTAAATGGACTTATGGCAATACCAAATATAATTGCCTTATTTTATCTTTTACCTGTTATAAGAAAACTTTATATTGAATTCTTTCAAAAATTTGATTAATCTTAAAAAATTTAATTATAATTAAAAACTTATGAAAGAGTATAATTTTTATGAAGTTGAGAAGAAGTGGCAAAAAATCTGGGAAGAGGAAAAAATTTTAAGAGCAGGTGATTTCCCAGAAAAAAAATTCTATGTTCTTGTAATGTTTCCGTATCCCTCTGGCGACCTTCACATGGGTCATTGCAGAAATTATGTGATAGGTGATGTTATTGCAAGAAAAAAGAAAATGGAAGGGTATGATGTTCTTCATCCTTTTGGCTGGGATTCCTTTGGTCTTCCTGCTGAAAATGCCGCAATCAAAAGAAAGATACATCCAAAAGAATGGACATTTAAAAATATTGAAGAGTCAAGAGAAGATATTAAAAAAATGGGGATTCTTTATGATTGGGATAGAGAAATATTTACATGCAAACCAGATTATTATAAATGGACACAGTGGCTATTCTTATTGCTCTTTAAAAGAAAACTTGCTTATAGAAAAAAAGCCTTTGTTAATTTTTGTCCTTCCTGTAAAACAGTTTTAGCAAATGAGCAAATTGTTAGCGGAAGATGTGAAAGATGTGGAGAGGAAGTAACAAAAAAAGAACTTGAACAATGGTTTTTTAAAATAACGGATTATGCTGAAAGACTTTTAAAGGATTTAGAGAAACTTGAAGGTAAGTGGCCTGAAAGGGTTATTGAGATGCAAAGGAACTGGATAGGAAAATCAGAGGGAGTTGAAATTGATTTTATCTTTGAAGAAAATAAAGATATAAAATTAAAAGTTTTTACAACAAGGGCAGATACAATATATGGAGTTACATTTTTAACAATAAGTCCAGAAAATGAAATTGTTAAGGAAATAATAAAAAATTCAGAATATAAAAATGAGGTTTTAAAATATATAGAGAGGTCATTAAAGATTTCTGAAATAGAAAGGGCAAGTATATTAAGGGAAAAAACAGGTGTATTTACAGGCAAATATGCAATACATCCTTTTACAGGTGAAAAACTTCCGATATTTGTAGGTGATTATGTTCTTGCTCATTATGGAACAGGCATTGTTATGGGTGTTCCAGGACATGACCAAAGGGATTTTGAATTCGCAAGGAAAATGAATTTAAAAATAAAAATTGTTATAAAACCATTTGATTCAGAAATTGGAGAGGAAATTGAAAGAGCCTATGAAGAGTATGGAGTAATGATTAATTCAGGTGAATTCACAGGACTTGATTCAAAAAATGGGATTGAAAAAGTATGCGAAAAATTGGAAAAAATGGGACTTGGAAGAAAATCAATAAGTTTTAGATTAAGAGATTGGCTTATATCAAGACAAAGATACTGGGGAGCGCCTATCCCGATAATTCATTGTGAAAATTGCGGTATAGTTCCTGTTAAAGAAGAGGATTTACCTGTTTTGCTTCCTGAAAAGGTTGATTATATACCAAAGGGAAGGTCGCCTCTTGAAACTAATGAGGAATTTATAAATACAACCTGTCCAAAATGTAAAAATAAGGCAAAAAGGGACCCTGATACAATGGATACATTTGTTGATTCATCATGGTATTATTTAAGATATGTTGATCCAAAGAATGATAAAGAAATTTTTGATAAAGAGAAAGTAAAGAGATGGCTTCCTGTAGATGAATATATAGGAGGAGCAGAACATGCAACAGGACATCTTTTATATTCAAGATTTATAACAAAAGTATTATATGATGAGGGATTAATTCCCTTTGATGAACCTTTTGAAAGACTTTTTACTCAAGGGATGGTTTTGAGAAGAACACCTGATGGGAATGTTGAGATGATGTCAAAAAGAGCAGGAAATGCAGTAACAATTAGAGAATTTACAAAAGATTGGGGAGCAGATATTGCAAGGATAAACATACTCTTTGCAGGTCCACCAGAAAGAGATTTTGAATGGACAGATGAAGGTGTTCAGGGAGCAAAAAGATTCTTATTAAGAGTATGGAGATTGTTTAACGAAAATGAAGAAGTATTTAAAAAAGCAAATTTTGAAATAAAAAAAGAAAAATTAACTCCTTTAGAAAAAGAACTTTATAAATTAACCCATATTTATTTTAAAAGAGTTTCAGAAGATATTGAAAATTATAAGTTCAACACAGCAATTGCTGCTTTAATGGAATGGATGAACCATTTATATTCATTCCCTCTGAAACTATCTGAAATATTTGGTTATTCTCTAAATTTCTTCTGTATCGCCCTTTCGCCTTTTGCTCCTCATATGGCAGAGGAAATATGGAGTAAAAAAGAAAGAGGAAGTATATTAAAAGAGAAATGGCAAAAGTGGGATGAAAAGGTTATTGAAGAGGAAGAAGTCACTATTGTTATTCAAATAAATGGTAAAGTAAGAGGGAAAATAAAGGTTAAAAAAGGGAAAAATGAGGAAGAAATTAAAGAAATGGCTTTTTCTCTGCCAAATGTAAAAAGGTATATTGAAAATAAGGAAATAGTTAAAGTGCATTATGTTCCTGATAAAATTTTAAGTATAGTTATAAAATAATTGGAGAATATAAATCTTGATACTGAAATAAGATTTCTAAAAGGAATAGGTCCCAAAAAGGCAAAAGTTTTTGAAAAAATAGGAATTAAAAAAGTAGAAGATTTATTATATTTTAAGCCAAAGAAATATGTTGATAGAAGAATAATTAAGAAAATAAAAGATTTAAAACCCGGTGAAGAAGAGATTGTTTATGGTAAAGTTTATACAAAAGGAATAAGGGAAACATTTGATAAGGAACTTTTCATAGTAATAATAAAAGATGAGACTGGATGGATGGAACTTGTTTTTGTAAATACTCCATATTTTATGAAATCCTTTAAAATTGGAGATGAAGTTATTGCTTCTGGTAGAGTTTCAGAATTTAAAGGAATAAAACAAATTTTTCATCCAGAATTTGAAATACTTGATAAAAAAAGAATTGACTTGATTCATGCAGGTAAAATAGTTCCCATTTATCCACAGATTTCAATAACGAGTGGGAAAAGTAAAATTATTTTAAGACCGAAATTTATAAGAAATTTAATATATGATGTTCTTGAAGAAATAAAGGAAAAAATACCGGAAAAATTACCTGAATATATAATAAAATCACAGGCACTTTTACCAAGAAAAAAAGCAATATATTATCTTCATTTTCCACCAAGTTTTGAAATCGTAGAAATAAGCCAAAGAACTTTAATATTTGAAGAATTCTTTTATTATTTCATCCACTTGCTCTTATATAAATATCAAAAGTTAAAAGCACCAAAATTACTTGTAAAACATACTTTAACAAAAAAATTTTTAAATTCCCTTGAATTTGAACTGACAAATGATCAAAAAAGAGTAATAAGGGAAATTGAAGTTGATATGGCAAAGGAAATTCCGATGAGAAGACTTCTGCAAGGAGAAGTTGGAAGCGGAAAAACAGTTGTTGCTCTTTACGCTTCTTTGATTGCAATTGAAAATGGTTTTCAAGTTGCCTTTATGGCACCAACAGAGATACTTGCAGAACAGCATTTTTTAGTTACAAAAAAATTCTTTGAGAATTTAAATTTAAAAGTTGAGATATTAAAAGGAAAAATAAAAGAAAAGGATAAAAAGAAAATTTTAATGGATTTAAGTGAAGGAAGAATTGATCTTTTAATAGGAACCCATTCATTAATTGAAGAAAATGTTGAATTTAAAAATCTTGGTCTTGTTATAATAGATGAACAGCATAAATTTGGAGTATATCAAAGGGCAAAACTTGTTAAAAAGGGAAAATTTCCACATCTTTTAATAATGACAGCAACGCCAATTCCAAGAACACTTGCCCTTGCTCTATATTCTGACCTTGAAATAAGCACTTTAAAAGAACTTCCAAAAGGAAGGGGAAATATAAAAACAAGTATTGTTAAAAAATCAAGAAGAAAAGAATTCTATGCAAAACTTTTTGAAAGGATATTAAAAGAGAATGAAAAAGCATACATTGTTTCACCTATAATTGAAAAGTCTGAAAAACTTGAGATAAAAGCCTGTGAAGAAATATTTTCAGAGTTAAAGGATTTTGCTCAGGAAGGAATAAAAATTGGAATATTACATTCAAAAATTCCTCCGGAGAAAAGAAACCTTACGATGGAAAAATTCAGAAAGGGAGAGATAAATATTCTTGTGGCAACACAGATGGTTGAAGTTGGAATAGACATTAAGGATGCAACAATAATGGTAATAGAAGGGGCAGAAAGGTTTGGTCTTTCACAGTTGCATCAACTAAGAGGAAGAATAGGAAGAGGTGAAAGAGATTCTTATTGTATATTAATTGTTCCTGATGAACTTGAAGGTGAAGCAAAGGAAAGAATTTCTGCATTCTTAAAAACAAATGATGGATTTATTTTATCTGAACTTGATTTAAGAATAAGGGGACCGGGTGATTTAATGGGAACAAGACAGCACGGATATTTAAACTTTAAAATGGGAGATATAATTAAAAATAAGGATATACTTTTGAAAGCAAAAAGACAGGCTGAGGCAGTTTTGGAAAGGGATCCTGAATTAAAATTACCTGAAAATAAAATAATCTCTTTAAATCTTTATGAAGAGGATAAAATATTTCTATCAGAGATTGGTTAAATGAAATTTTATTTTGAAAATGGAATATTTAAAATCCCTTTTGAAAATATAAAAATATTCATAACGACAAAATTATGGAATAATAAGTACCCTTTTGATTATAAAATTTATTCATTAAAACAAATTCATAGTAATAAAATAATAGAAGTTAAAAGAGATATGTTTTTAAAAGAAGAGGGGGACGGGCTTTTTACATTTGAAAAAAATATAATTCTTGAAGTAAAAATTGCTGATTGTTTTCCGATTTTTATTTTTGATAAAAATCTAATAATGGTTTTACATGTTGGATGGAGAGGAGCAAAAGAGGGAATAATTGAAAAAGGGATTGAGATTTTTAAGGAAAAAGGGGATTTTAAAAATATAAAAGTTTTTTTAGGGCCTGGAATTAAAAAATGCTGTTATGAGATAAAAGAGGATGTTGCAAATTTTTTTAAGGATTTTTTAGAAAAAAGAGATGGAAAAATTTATCTTGATCTTGAAAAATTTATAATCAACAATTTTTTAAAAGAAGGGATTAAAAAAGAAAAAATATTTGTTTTACAATATTGCACATCCTGCAGAAATGACATTTTTTATTCAAATAGAAAAAAAGATAAAGGAAGAAATAGAGGATGGATTATAAAATTATTTTAAAATGGCAACCAGAAAAATTTAATATAAACTTAATAAATCTTTAAATAATTCTTCCCCCTCCCATTTTTAAAATGTTATGCAAATCCTATTTATTTTATATTTATAACCT
>JBDRZF010000090.1:0-5917 GCA_039803805.1 Caldifarciminota bacterium | reverse complement strand
CTCAAATTTTTCTATTTCTTTTTCATTCAATTTTTTTATATTTTTAAAAATAGATTTTAAAATTTTTTCACTTTTTTCAAAATTTTCATCTATTGCAATAAGAATTTTGCCATTTAAAAGTTCAACTTTTGAAGGACTTAAATTACTTTCAAAAATTTTTTCTACCCAAAAAGGTTCTTTTTCTACAAGATAAAAAATCTCTTTTTCCTTTATAGGTAAAAATCTTAAGTCAATCTCCGTTATTACACCAATTGTTCCCTCTGAAGAAGATAACAAATCTTTTAAATTATAACCCATTACAAATTTCTGGGTTTCTTTTCCTGCATTTAATATTTCCCCTTCTATTGTTACAAATTCTATTGAAAGAACATAATCCTTTGTTGTCCCATATTTTAAAGAGTTTGGACCACCAGCATTTGTTGCTACATTTCCACCAATTGAAGATATTTCATAACTTTGTGGGTCAGGTGGGTAAAAAAAATTATTTTTTTCAAGCAAATCTTTAATTTCTTTTGTTATTACCCCTGCTTCCACTTTTATCCTTCTTTCTTTAAAATTAATTTCCTTTATTTTATTCATTAAAAGGGTACATAAAACAATACCTCCAAGAGGAATTGAGCCTCCTGATTTTCCTGTTCCTGCTCCCCTTATATATAAAGGTATTTCATATTTATTTGAATATTTTAAAATTTTTGAAACTTCTTTTTTACTTATAGGAAATACAGTTAATATATTTTCCCCGTATAAAGAACTTGCATCATAGTTATAAGCAATCTTCCTTTCATCATAAATTATCCTTTTTAAAGGCAAAATTTTTTTTAAATCCTTTAAAATGTTTTTCATTCTTTAAACTCATTGAAAAAAAGAATTTCTTCAATTTTTTTCCTATTTTTTGGGAGTTTTAACTTTTTTTCTTTTTCTTCTTCATCTGGATAGCCAATTGCAATTAAAAGAACTATTTTATATTTTTTTGGTATATTCAAAATTTTTCTTATTCCCTTTTCATTAAAGTAACCTATATAACAAGTCCCAAGTCCAAGCTCTGTTGCCTGTAAAACAAGATGTTCGCAGGCAATACCAATATCAATTAAATAATAATCAGTATTCATTATATAAGCACCAACCTGAGCAATAAATTTTTCTTTATCTGCAAGAACAATTATTATACAAGGAGAATCTTTTAAAAATTTATTTATTATACCATAAATTCCTGATGTTGCTATTTCTGCAATTTTATTTTTGAGTTCTGGCTCATCAATTACAATAAATCTCCATGGTTGAGAATTACATGCAGAAGGTGCTATTCTTGCTGCTTCAATACATTTTATTATTTTTTCTCTTTCTACTTTCTTTGAAGAAAATTTTCTTGTGCTATATCTTTTTAAAAGAAGAGAATAAAAATCCATTTTTAAAAATGGAGGTGGGGGGACTTGAACCCCCGTCCAGAGGAATTTGGGTTTTAGGCTCTACATGCTTAGCCTGTCATTTTAGAAGGTAAAGAAGGAGACAGGCATCCTTTCTTTACCCCTCCCCTTTTTAGTAAGGAGCAAGGAAGAAAAAGGGGAAAACTTCCTTACCCCTGCCCTTATTATGAAGCCCTTGAGGAGATAAAAGGGCGAAATCCCCTCAGGACCGCTACCTTTTAGGCAGCATATGCATAATTTGCGGCAGTTATTTCTTTGAGGATTTTACGGGACTCCTCAACCCGGCATGCTCCTAAAACCCTCATTTCCCCTGTCGAACCCAAAACCACCCCCATTTTCAAAGAATCTATATAATAATGGATTTTTTTGGAAAAATCAAGATTAAGGAGGAGTTAAACCATATCGCTCGTAATTCTTTTTTATAAAATCTTTCCATTCATCAGGAACAGCATCCTCTGCATATATTGCCTGAACAGGGCAAACAGATTCACAGGCACCACAATCAATACAAACAGATGGATTTATATAAAGTTGATCTATTGTTTCATATTCTGGTTCATCTTTCCTTGGATGAATTGCATCAACAGGACATACTTCAGTGCAGGCAGTATCTTTTACCCCTATGCAAGGCTGACAAATTATGTAAGCCATTTTTACCTCCTTTCAAACTTCATCAATTTTTAAAGAGAAAAAAATTATACTCTAAAAATTTAAAGAAAGTCAATTGACTTTTATTTACTTGTGTTTATATAATTTAAAAAATGAACCTTGTTTTTATAATAAAGGAAACAATAAAAGGATTGAAAGTAAATTTTAAAATGGGTATTGTAAGCCTTTTGATAACTTCTTTTTCATTATTTGTTTTCTTTTTATTCTTTATTCTAACATTAAATGGAATAAGTGTAATTAAAAATGTTTCTTCAAAAATAGAAATGGATGTGTATCTTAAAAAGGACGTAAATGAAAATATTAAAAAAGTGTTTTATGAAATTGTTAAAAATTTTGCTGGTATAAAAGAAATAAAAGTTATTAAGCCAGAAGAAGCAAAAATTGAATTTTCAAAAATGTTTCCAGAATACTCTTCACTTTTAAATATATTTGAAGAAGAAATTCTCCCTGAAAGAATTGTTTTGATTTTAAAACCGAATTTTTTAACTTTTTCCTATAAAAGTTTGAAAAAAAATATAGAAAAATTTGAAATTGTTGATGAAGTAATTTTTGGCGAAGAATGGCTACTGCCTTTTTCAAAATTTATAATTTTTTTAATATTTGTAGATATATTTTTATTAATTCTTTTATTTTTTCTTTTTGGAATTGTTATGGTTCAAACATTAAGATTAACAATTTTAAGAAGAAAAGAAGTGATAAAATTACTTGAAATAATAGGAGCAACTGAAAAAGTTATAAAAGGTCCTTTTATACTTGAGGGAATTTTTTATGGTTTTACAGGAGGCTTTTTATCCGGTTTATTCCTCTTTTTATTTTGTATATTTATTGACAAGTATTTTAAAATAAACTTATTTTTTAAAGAGGTAAGTTTCTTCCTTCCTTTTGCTTCCGGCACTCTCCTTGGTTTCATTTCTTCCCTGGTTGCAATTTCAAAAAGGGAAATATGATAGATATTTTTTTAATATTTATTATAAGTATAAATGGAAACTTAAGAACTTATAAAGAAAAACTTGATTCTCTTAAAAAAGAACTTGAAAAGGTGAGAAAAGAAAAAATTGAAAGTGAAAGAGAAAAAATTAGTATTATAGGCACAATTGAAAAAATAAATGAAGAAGAAAAACTTTTAAGAGAAATTATTTCAAAAGTGGAAAAACAAATAGAATTTATGGAAATAGAAAAAAAGAAGAAAAATGAAGTTATTGATAAAATAAAAAAATATATTGAAGAATCTAAAAGTGAAATAAAAAGAAGCATTATCTTTTTATATAAAAGAGGAAAGTTCTCTCCTTTAAATTTGATTTTATATGGTTTTTCACCATATACTTTTTATTCTTATATTAAGGGGATAGATATTAAATTAAAAGAAGAAAAAATGGTATTAAATAAAGGTATTGAATTTTTAAAAGAACTTGAAGAAAAAGTTGAAAGTTTAAAAGTAAAAGAAGAAAATTTAAGAATTCTAAAAAATGATTTAGAAAATAGAGAATTAGAATTATCAAACTTAAAAAAAGAAAAAGAGAAATTTCTTGAAGAAATTAAAAGGGATGAGAAAAAAAGAGAAAAACTCATTTCTGAATTAAAGGAAAGTATTAAAAAATTGAATGAAATAATAAGTGAAATGGAAAAGAAATTAAAAAGAGAAATTTTTGGAAAAGAAATAGCGGAGATACCAAAGAAAGATTTTGCATGGCCAATAAATGGCAAAATTCATAATTACTTTGGAACTATATGGCATCCTGTTTATAAAACAAAAATTAAAAACAACGGAATTGATATATTATCGGAAATAGGTAAAGAGGTAAAGGCTGCATCAAGTGGTATTGTAGAATATGCAGGTGAGTTTCTTGGATATGGAAAACTTATAATAATTGACCATACTGATGGATTTTTTACAATATATGGAAATTTAGATGAAATTTATGTTACAGTGGGCAAGGCTGTCTCAAAAGGTGAGATTATAGGGAAACTTGGAAAAGACCCTCTTGAAGATCTCCCACTTCTTCATTTTGAAATAAGATATGGGGGGAAGCCTATCGATCCTTTATATTTTCTGAAGGAGGTATTATGAAAGATTATTATGAAATTTTAGGAGTAAAAAGAAATGCAACACAGGAAGAGATTAAGAAAGCATATTTAAATTTGTGTAAACAGTTCCATCCCGATAAATTTAAACACCTTGGGAAAGAAGAATATGAAAAGGCATTAAAAAAATTTGTTTTAATAAATGAAGCATTTGATATTTTATATGATCCTAAAAAAAGAGAGGAATATACAAGAAAACTTGAAGAGGGTAAATCTTATGCTCCTTATGAAACAAGTTTTAAACTACATGCACAATCAGCATTTAAACAGGGAAAAGAAGAATTTGAAAAAGGAGATTATGCAAGAGCAATACAGTATTTTAAAACTGCTATAAAATTTGATCCGGAAAAAGAACTTTACAAGGCTTATCTTGCTTATACTTATTTAAAGGATAAAAGACAACGGGAGGAGATTTTATCTCTTCTTATGAAAATTTACACAAAAAGGAACATAATTAAAGACCCCGAAGCCCTTTATATTTCTGCAAAAACTTTTTATGAAATAGAGGAGTATAAGAAAGCCATTGAACTCGCAGAGATTGCCAAGAAATTGAATCCAACAAGTTATAGAATAAAAATGCTTTATGAAGAAATAAATAAAAAAATTAATAAAGGTATTTTCAGATTTTTCAAGTTTTGATATTCCTTATCTTTTTATTTTCTCTTTTGCATCCTTATTTTAAAGAAAATCTAAAAGGAGTTGATTCCTCTTATTTTTATAAAGAAAAAATTAAATGGATTTTTGAGAAAGAAAGAAAATTGAATTTTGAAGTAAATAAAAAGGATTCATTTTTGATCTTTAAAAACAAAATGTTTAAGGGACTAAAAAAAGATGAGAAAGAGGAAAATTATTATAAATATGTATATGAAAAGGATAATTTTATGTTTTTGCTTTATCTTTTTAAAAAAGAAGAATTTAAAAAGATAAGAGAAATTTTAGAAAATAAAGAAATTAAAAAACCTGAAGAATACATTGTTTATTTATTAACCTGTCTAAAACTTAAAAAAGAGCCCAATATTTTAGAAAGTGAAAAATTTATAAATTCACCTTATTTTCCCTATATCCTTTATTTAAATTCAATTTTCCTTTTCAAAAAGAATGAATTCAAAAAAGTTTTAGAAAACCTTGAAAAAATAAAAGAGTTTAAAGAATTAGAAGAAGATATAGAATTTTTAACAGCAATTACATATTTTAGGAGTAATAATGATATTAACAGAATAGAAAATTATATAAAAAATTATAAAAAGAATTTTTATACTGACACACTTTATTTTATTCTTGCAAACTATTATTACAATATTAAAAAATATAAAAAAGCAAAAGAATACATAAACAAAATTGAAAACAAAAAATTTCATAGAAATTGCATCCCCATTTTAATTGAAATTGAATCCGCCATTGGAGAAAAATGTGACAGTTTAATTCAAAGTTATAAAAATGAATTTGGAGAAAATGAAGAGTTTAAAGAAGTTTTAAAAAAGTGTATTTTAAATTTATACTCAAGAGAAAAATTTAAAGAGGTGATAAAAATATATGAAAAATGGGAAGGAATTATAAAAAGGGATGTATTTACAATTTACATTTCCTCTCTTTTGAAAGAAAGAGAATATAAAAAAGGTGAAATTATTGTTAAGCAAGGTGAAGAAGGTATAGGTTTATTCATAATAAAAAATGGTAAAGTAAAAGTTAGCAAGACTCTTGCTTCAGGCAAAGTTATAGATATAGCTGTACATTCAGATGGA
>JBDRZF010000089.1:947-5952 GCA_039803805.1 Caldifarciminota bacterium | reverse complement strand
TTATGAATTCATTAAATGAAATTTTCATACTTCATGTAAAGACTGATAGTTTTGTCTTATTTCCAGAAATCTGGAATTTTATTTCAAAATTTGAAGAAATATATTTTGATAGAAAATCTCCTTATGGAATTTTATGGGCAGGAAAAGATTCTGAATGGATAGGATTTGAAGATATAAAATTTAAAGAAAATGAAAAAAGTAAATTGTTTTTATTAGGAGAAAGAAAAAATAAGGAAAATTTAAAAAAATTTTTAAAAAAGAAAAAAATAAACTTCAGAGAAATTTATATGGAATATAACCTACCTGATGGAATTTTAAAAAAAAGAATATTCTGTATTACAAGACCATTACCCGATGCCCTTGAATTTTCCTATAAAATTGAATCCCTTGGAGCAAAAAGCATTCCATTACCGCTTTTAAAATTTAAAAAAATAAATTTAGATATAAAAGACTTAAAAGAAGATTTTGATTATATAATCTTTACAAGTAAAAGAGGAATTTATGCCTGAAAGGAAAATTTTTCTTTAAAAGAAACTTTTGAAATTCTTAAAAATAAAAAAATAATATCAATAGGACCTGAAACCGCAAAAGAAATTGAAAAAATTGGATTCTCTTCAATAGTCCCAGATGAATATACTCAAGAAGGCATATTAAAAATTTTTGAAAAACTGGAAAATAAAAATAAAAGGGTTTTAATTTTAAGAACAGAAGGAAGAAAAATACTTAAAGAAAATTTAGAAAAAATGGGATTTTATGTAAAAGAAATGAAAATCTATGAGATGATAAAAGAAGAAAAGAAAAAAATAGATATTTTTTTGCCTTTGCTTAAAAAAGTCACGGATTTTGTATTTACAAGTCCAAGACTTTTTGAAACATTTTTGGAGATAGGTGAAAATTTTTTAAAAAATAAAAGAATTATAACAATTGGGAAAATAACAGGCTCTTTTATAGAAAATAAAGGTTTTAAAGTTTACTTAACTCCTAAAAAGTTTATAACTGATGAAATTATAAAAGATTTGATAAAAAAGGAGGGAAAAAATGAAGGAGTTTCCATATTTAAGACTCAGGAGGAAAAGAATAAATGAAAATATAAGAAGCATTCTTAGGGAAACAAAATTATCTCCTGATGACCTTATTTACCCTTTATTTGTTATTCCGGGTAAAAATAAAAAAGAAGAGATTCCCTCAATGCCCGGGCAATATAGATATTCAATTGATTTGCTTGTTGAGGAGGTTCAAAAAATAAAAGAGGAAGGAATAAAAGCAATAATTTTATTTGGGATACCGGAAAAAAAAGATGAGTTTGGGAGCGAAGCCTTTTTAGATGAAGGTATAATTCAAAGGGCTGTTAGGGAGATAAAAAAATATGAAAAGGAAATGATAATAATTACTGATTTATGTATGTGTGAATATACTTCCCATGGACATTGTGGAATTCTAAAGGATGGTGAAGTTGATAATGATTTAACACTTGAATATTTAGGAAAAATTGCAGTTTCACAGGCAAAAGCAGGTGCGGATATCGTTGCACCCTCTGGAATGATGGATGGACAGGTAAAGGCAATAAGAAAAGCACTTGACGAAAATGGATTTAAAAACATATTGATTTTATCCTATTCAGTTAAATATGCTTCTTCCTTTTATGCGCCTTTTAGAGAAGCAGCAGAATCGGCTCCGAAATTTGGAAATAGAAAAACATATCAGATGGACCCTGCAAATGCAAGAGAAGCAATTTTGGAAGCAGAACTTGATTTTGAAGAGGGGGCGGATATATTAATGGTAAAACCTGCACTCCCCTATCTTGATATAATCTATAGAATAAAAGAAAAGTTTAATTTACCTCTCGCTGCATACAATGTCTCAGGTGAATATTCAATGGTAAAGGCTGCAAGTTTAAATGGATGGATAGATGAAAAAGAAGTTGTTCTTGAAATTTTAACATCTATTAAAAGAGCAGGTGCCGATTTAATTTTAACATATCATGCAAGGGATGTTATAAAATGGATAAAATAGAATTTATTTATGAAAAACCAATAAATGTTTATTATGAAATAACAATTGCCTGCGATTTAAAATGCAAGCATTGCAGGGCGGAAGCAATTCCTGAAAGAAGCCCTGAAGAACTTAATATAAATGAAATTAAAAAATTTTTTGATGATATAAAAAATCTTGGTTCAAATTTAATTATTTCAGGTGGAGACCCTTTAAAAAGAGAAGATATTTTTGAAGCACTTGAATACGCAAGAAAAATAAACCTGCCATTTGGAATAGCACCCACAACTTCGCCTCTTTTGAATTTTGAAAAAATTAAAAAAATTAAAGATTTAGGAGCATACGCAATGAGTATAAGTCTTGACGGAAGTAACAAAGAGGCGCAGGATGGTTTTAGAGGCGTTGAAGGAACATTTGAAATATCATTAAATGCATTAAAATTTGCAAAGGAATTGAATATACCCATTCAGGTAAATACAACTTTTACAAAGGAAAATTTTAATGAAATTGAAAAAATTTATTATTTCTTAAAAGAAAATTTTTCTGAAATTGTAAAGAGATGGAGCATATTCTTCATTGTTCCTGTTGGAAGGGGAAAAGAATTAAAATTACCTTCTAAAGATGAAATAAAAGAAATAATTGAATTTTTATATGAAAAATCAAAAGAGGCACCATTTCAAATTGCAACCACAGAGGCACCCTTTTATAGAGTTTTTTATGTTTTAAAAGAGATTAAAAAAGGGAAAAATATTGATGAAGTAATAAGGGAAAATAAAAAATTGGGATTTGGAGTAAGAGATGGAAATGGAGTTGTTTTTGTTTCCCATAAGGGCGATATTTATCCATCAGGTTTTTTAAATTTGAAGGTCTCTAATATAAAAAATGAAAAATTATCTTTTGTTTATAAAAATAATAAAATTTTTAAAGAATTGAGAAACACCGATTTGTTAAAAGGGAAATGTGGAAAATGTAAATATAAAAAAATATGTGGAGGTTCAAGAGCAAGGGCTTATGCAATTTATGAAGATTATCTTGAAGAAGACCCTTTTTGTGTAATTTTTTAGTCTATTTTCCTATACAGAAATTTTCAAATATTTTTTCAAGAATTTTATCCTCAACATCTACTCCTATAAGTTCATTCATTAAAGAAAGAGACTCTCTTAATGGCAGTACAACTATTTCTTCTGAAAGAGAATTTTTGAAATTATTAAAGGATTCTTTAACAAGATTTAAAACCTTTAAACATATCTTTTCTTCTCTTTCATTTAAGGAAAAACTCGGATTTTCAAAAATTTTTAAAGTTTTTTCTTCTATCATATTCCTTAATTTATCAATATTTTTACCTTCCTTTGCACTTATAAAAAGATAGGGCAAACCCTCTAAATTTTTCTTTATTTCTTCTTCAGAAAATTTTATCCCTTTATCAATTTTATTAAACACAACAATAACCTCTTTGTTTTTTAAATTTTTTATGAATTCAAAATCCTCGTCCTTTTTTGAGGCATCAACAACATAGATTATTATATCGCTTTCTTTTATTATCTCTTCTGTTTTTATAATTCCTATTTTCTCAACCTTTCCTTTTGCCTTTCTTATCCCGGCAGTATCATATATTTTTATTAAAAAATCTTTTATAAATATTTCTTCTAAAATATAATCCCTTGTTGTTCCCGGAATCTCTGAAACTATTGCTCTTTCCCTTTTTAAAATTGCATTAAAAAGAGTTGATTTCCCAACATTCACTTTACCACATATTGCAACTCTTGGACCCATTAAAAATTTCTTTCCCCTTTCTCCCTCATTTATAAATTCACTCAATTTTTCAATTATATAATTATATTTTTTAATTACTTCTTCCTTATTTAAAGGTGGAACATCCTCTTCTGGAAAATCAATTATAACTTCAAAATCTTTCACAAGGTCTATTATCTCCTCCTGAATTTCTTTAAACTCCTTTGAAACTTCACCTTTTAATTTACTCAAAGCAATCATAACAGCACTTCTTGTTGTTGCTCTTGATATCTCATTTATGCTTTCGGCTTGAAATAAATCTATTTTGCCATTTAAAAATCTTCTCTTTGTGAATTCACCGGGAGAAGCAGGAACTGCTCCTGCTTTTATTATTGCCTCTTCAATGAGTTTTGGAACAATATAACCACCATGGGATATTATCTCAAGCATATCTTCTCCTGTATAACTATTAGGTGCCTTATAATAAACAAAAGTAACTTCGTCAATAATTTCCTTTGTTTCAGGATCATATAAAAAACTCTTATATATTCTTTTAGGAATGAATTCAGAAATATTTTTTTTGAAATCTATTTGGTTAGTTGAACTAAAAAATTTTTCAATAGCTTCTGCAATTAATTCAGCTTTTGGCTCTTCTACAATCAAACCGGTTGACTCGTTGATAACAAACTCCGAAAGTCCACCAACTTTTGTAACAATTACAGGTTTTCTGAATCCATAAGCAAGATTCAGAATTCCACTTTGCGTTGCGCTTCGGTAGGGGAGTATTACAACATCTGAAACGAGAAAATATTCTTTTACTTTTTCGTTTGGAATATATTCATCACGAAGAATTATTTTTTCCTGCAAATTAAGTTTATCAATTAAATCAGTATAAAATTTTTTATCATCATAAAATTCTCCGGCAACGAGAAGTTTTAAATTCTCATATTTATTCTTCAGCAATGAAAGAGCTTCAATTAAAATATCAAGTCCTTTATATTTTCTTACATAACCAAAAAACAAAATAACTTTATCATCATCTTTTAAGGAAAAATTTTTCTTCAGAACTTTTATATCGTCTGTATTATCTGTCAGATGGTCGTAAATAGGAAGTTCTGAACGGAATATTTTTTTTTCAGGAAAATTCTTTTTTAATTCATCTTCAACTTTTTGAGAAAGAGCTATAAAGAACTTAGCATGATGAAGTCCAATTCTGGTTAAAGTTCTTTCTAAAAAATGTCCTTCATGAGAAATATAATTTTCAGTAATGAATAAAATTTTT
>JBDRZF010000089.1:0-937 GCA_039803805.1 Caldifarciminota bacterium | reverse complement strand
ATGAGCTTATAAAAAAATGACAGAAAGCAAAGTACGGATGCCACCAATCGAAAATAATCAAGTCTGGTTTTTCGGAATTAATTTTTGAAGCGACTTTAATCCAATTAAAAGGATTTAACGAATTAACAATTCTTTCAGATGGGATTTGTTTTACTTTATTGCTCGTATCGAATTGTGTTTTCCCGGGGAAAAGAAAAGAAGGGTAGAGAAGACTATAATTATAAATTTTAACATCAAATTCTTTTAAAAGAGTTTCGTAAACAAAAGATACATAAAGTGAATTACCACCGCGATAAGGATATGTGGGACCAATGATAATTATTTTCTTTTTGTCTGAATTCAATATTAAACCGAAGAAATTTCTTCAGCAAAGATAAAAAGATTATTTGAAGAAATCAGAGTCTTCATCTTCCTGAAAATCATCATCTGAGTTTATATTGAACATAGAGCTAAGCATATCCTTAAACTGTATTCCATTTTCTAATCTGAATTTGCTGAGCAAAGAAAATTCTGACAAACCAAAGATTATAAATTCCATAAAAAGCAAAGTCATATTTTCATCTGCATCAGGCTGAAACTCATCAACAACTTTTTGCAATCCTGGAATTGAACGGAGTATGTTTGAATATTCTTTATCAGACATAGAACTAAGTAAGTCAACACTGTTGCCTTTGCCGAACCAGTTTATTATTGCAGAATAAGGGTTTTGTGCTTGCTTCTTTTTTATTTGTTCGGGATTTGGAAAGTATTGCTCAAAAACCGAACGAATAGCTTTCCCAATTAATATTTGCGCAACCTTTGCTGGACCCTCTTGTTCACCTTCATAAACAAGTTCAATTTTTCCGGTAATTGCCGGAATCACTCCAACTAAATCATTAACACGAGCAGTAGTTTTAATTTCGTTATTCAAAATTCTTCTTCTCTCAGCGTAACTGAC
>JBDRZF010000088.1:0-6059 GCA_039803805.1 Caldifarciminota bacterium | reverse complement strand
TATTTTTATTTTTCTCTTTTTTCTTTAAGTATGAAAAAATAAAAGATTATTTAAAAGAGAATTTCATATTAAAGGATATTTTATATTCTTTCTTATACCTTTATCTTTTATTTTTTCTATATCCCTTTAGATTCCCCTTTTATCCAGAAGTTTTTTCAATTTTTTTAGGTTTTTTTATTATTAATTTTTTAAAATTTTTTTCAGAAAAAATAAGGTTTCCCTTTGAAGAAAAATTAGGAATTATGACCTATTCAAAATTTATGGGATTTTATCTTTCAATATTTTTTCTTTTAATTTTTTATTTTTCCTCTTTTTTTATATTTCTTTCTTTTTGGGAAGGACTTTATTTTTCTTTTATTTTCCCTTTAATTCTTTTATTTTCTTTTTTAAAAGTTATGCTTTTTATATTTTTGAAAATTTTTAAAAAGGAAAAAGGTCTTAATATTTTTTTAAAAAATCAGGCAAATTTTTATAAATACGGGATTTATACCTCTTTTATAATTGAAGGTATTATAAGATTTTTTAAATTGAAAATTTAATATGCTTTCCTTAATAATTTATATAAGTTCAAAAGGAGGTTTTTATGGATGATGATATGCGATTTTCTACAGGATGTATTCATGGACCAAAACCTTTCAGGGAAATTAATACGAGAGATGTAATTCCTCCTATTCATATGTCTTCAACATATTTCTTTGAAAATGCAGAACAGGGAGGAAAACTTTTTACCGGTGAAGAGGAGGGATTTATATACACAAGGCTTTCCAATCCAACAGTAAAAATTTTAGAGGAGAGGATGGCTTTTCTTGAAAAGGGTGAATGTGCCTGTGCCTTTTCATCCGGTATGGCTGCAATTTCAAGTGTTATCCTTTATTTTTTGAAACCAAATGAAAAGGTTATTTATTCAGAGCCAATTTATGGAGGGACTTTTGCCCTTTTCAAACTCTTAAATGAAAAATTGAATATAGAATTTATAGGTATAAAGGCGAAAGATTTTCTAAATGAACTTAAAGATAAAATAGAAAAATATAAACCAAAACTTGTTTATCTTGAAACACCTGCAAACCCTACCCTTGATATATTTGATATTGAGGAGACTTCAAAAATATGCAAAAGAGAAAATATTCCACTTGTTGTTGATAATACTTTTGCAACTCCTTATCATCAAAGACCGATTGAGAAAGGAGCAGATGTTGTTATCCATTCATTGACAAAGTATTTAACAGGGCATTCTGATGCAATAGGTGGAATAGTTATTTCAAGAAAAGAAATAGTGCAGCCAATTAAGGAGCATTATCTTGCTCATTTAGGTGGTTGTCTTTCGCCATTCAATGCCTGGCTTACTTTGAGGGGAATAAAGACGCTTCATTTAAGAATGGAAAGGCACAGCACTAATGCAATGAAACTTGCTGAATTTTTAAATAATCATCCAAATGTTGAAAGAGTTTTTTATCCGGGTCTTAAAAATTTTGAAGGACATGAGATTGCTAAAAAACAAATGGAAAACGGGTTTTCAGGTATGCTTTCTTTCATTATAAAAGGTGGTAAAGAAAAGGGAGTTAAATTTTTAAATTCTTTAAGAATATGCACACTTGCAGTATCACTTGGTGCGGTTGAAACACTTGTTGAGCATCCTGCCTCAATGACCCATTCAACTTATAGTGATGAAGAACTTTTAAAAGCAGGAATAGATCCTGGTCTTATAAGGGTTTCTGTTGGTCTTGAAGATATAGATGATATAATAGAGGATTTTGAAAGGGCTTTGAGGTGAGATTTTAAATGGATTATTATGAAATTTTTAAAAAATTTAATGACCTTAAAATAGATTATATAATTGTAGGGGGACTCGCTGTTAATTTTCATGGTGTTCCGAGAATGACTTATGATATTGATATAATGATAAATTTGAAAAAAGATAACATAAAAAAATTGGTTGATGAACTTATAAAATGGGGTTATAAATTGAAAATCCCTGTCTCTCCTCAGGAACTCTCCGATATAAAAAAAATTAAGAAATGGATTAAAGAGAAAAATGTTAAAGCAATAAATTTTTATCATGAAAAATATCCAATTGCAGAAATTGATATAATTCTGGATTCTCCAATTCCTTATTCAAAATTAAAAAAAAACATAGTTTTTTTTGAAATTTATGGTGAAAAACTTCCTGTTATAAATATAAACGACCTTATATATATAAAATCAAAATCAAAAAGGAAACAAGATCTTGCTGATGTTTATAATCTTAAAAGGATTCTTGAAATGAAATGAAGGAGAAGGGTTTTTATTACTTTATAAGTAAAAAAACTTTAAAAGAATATAAGAAATGGAGCATAGAAAGAAAGTTAGAATGGCTTTATTTAGGTAATTTACTCAGAAAATCTTTACCGCCTAAAACAATAAAAATTCAGGAAATGTTTAGAGATAAAAATGGGCGGACCAGGAATTGAACCTGGGACCTCCTGCTTGTAAGGCAGGCGCTCTCACCGCTGAGCTATCCGCCCTTATTCTATAATATGAGGAGTTAAGAATATTACAATTTCTCTTTCACTTTCTTCAGCAATATTTCCGCCAAAAAGCCTTCCTATGAGTGGTATCCTTGATAAAAATGGGACACCTTCCCTTGATGATTGAGTTTTATATTTTATTAATCCACCAATAACAGCAGTTTCTCCATTATTTAAAAGAACTCTTGTATTTGCATAATTGGTAAGAATTTCAATTCCTCCTGGAAGTTGTGCACCAGGTTCTGAAACTTCAGTGTTTATATCAAGTGTTATCTGTTTGTTTACATTTACATGAGGAGTTACTTCAAGTCTTATACCAACATCAACAAATTGGACTATTGGATTACCTGCAGGGTCTCTTGTAATATATGGTATTCTTGAACCACCATGAATTCTTGCCTTTTGATTATTCAAAACACTTATTTTTGGATTTGAAATTGTTTTTACAAGTTTTCTCTGTTCATACATTGATATAATATTATCTATTAATGCTCCCCTTGAAATTATTCCTACCTGTCCAAATAATGTTGGTGCACCTGGCATAGCACCAGGAGATGCTCCACCACTTACCTCTCCTGCAAAACCTATTCCCCTTAAATTCTTAACATTCCACTGAACTCCCATCTGGTCAAGTGCGCCTCTATTTATCTCAAGTATTCTTGAATCAATTGCAACCTGATATACAGGTGTATCAATTGATTTTATAAGTGAAGCAACTTTTTCATGCACTTCACCTATATCAGTGATTATTAATGCATTTGTTCTTTCATCAACTTCAATCTGCCCTTTACTTGTTAAAAGTTTTTGAACAGTCTTTTTTGCTTCATCTGCGACTGCATACTGTAAAACATAAACCCTTGTTATTTGAGGCTCAAGTAGTTTTGCTTCTTCTTCACTTCTTTTCCTTTTTATTTCTTCTTCCCTTATTTTTTCAGGTGGTGCAATTCTATAAACTCCATTTTCATAAATATAGGAAAGACCAACTGTTCTCAATGCAAGTTCAAATGCCTGTTCCCATGGAATATTTTCTGCTCTTAAAGTTACTTTTCCTTTTATTTCCTCTCCAAAAACAACATTAAGTCCTACATACTCAGCAATTGCCTTTATCACTGTTACAATATCTGCATTTTCAAGATTTAATGATATTCTTATTCCTCTTGAAGGTGGCGGAGCAGGAAGTGCGTGAACTGTAGGTGGTGGTGCCTCTATTTCACTTGGTGCTCTCCCTGAAAGAGAAACTGCTTTAAAATTTCCTCCTGTTTCATAAAATGTTAAAACTATATTTCCATTTACCCTTTCGTCTTTATAAGGAAAAGTTTTTTCAAGGTTTATTACGAATCTTATAAAGTTTCCTGTTTCAAAGGGTTCAATAGAAATTGTTGTAATTCCACCTGCATAAACAGTATAAATTCCAGAAGAAATTTCTGTTTTCACTCCCTGAACATCAATAAGAATTTGCGAAGGAACTTCCCTTGAAAATATTGTATAAGATAAAGGGGTTTCAGAATATAAAATTAATTTTGTGTTTTTCCCTTCAGGTTCAACTTTTATATCCTTTATTTGAGATAGAAGCAGAGAGAGAGGTATTCCTATTAAAACCACTATTTTCCTCATCATTTCCATATAACCTCCTTTTTGTTTTATTTTAAATAATTTATTAAAATTTTTTAAAAGTTTACTTGACATTTTTAAAATTAAGCATTATAATTATATACAAAATGAATCTATTTGTCAAGGAGTAAAGCATTTTTTAAGGAGGTTTTTATGAAGTATAAATTTTTGATATTTGCGGGTGTGATAGGCATTCTTGCAGGATGCAGGTCCGCTTCTGTGGAGAAAGATGCACTTTTAGTAAGCACTCCTTATTCATCATTTAATTCAGATATAATATGTGCAAAGGATGCAGAGGTTTATTTTACCTATGATTTACTTCCTATATCTTTCTATTTTGATTTCCCTGATACAATAGGTGGATTTAATCCAAAATGTATAATTGATAGTATTGTTATAACTTTTTATAATGAAAAGGATGGGAAAATAAGATTTACTCATTACCAAACCGGGCATGTAATTGATTCACTTCATTTTGAAATAAATGTCACTCTCCCTCCAAAAAGATGGACAGAGGCAGAAATTGATCTTGTTCCTTCATGGCTTAAAGCCTCTTATAAACCAATTTATGATATGCATCAAGGCAATCCATCTTCTTCCCCACAACCTTTAAAAGCAAGAGCACATTATAAAGTTTTTGCTCATGAACTCAACACAAGAAGACTCTTTTTAACTGAATTTGATATAACTGTTGTATTTGCAAATTTTGCTGACGAGTAAAATTTAAAGGGAGAAAATAATTTCCTTTTCTCTATAATTTCCTTTTGTATCTATAACTTTAATTTTTATATTTATTTTTTTAACATTTTCTTCTATTTTTCCCTTAATAATTCCGTTTTCGTCAATTTGAATTTCTTTTATATTTGAAGAAATTATTTCAAATTTCAATTTATCACCATCCGGATCATAAGCATTTATTTTATATGTGAATTCAGGATATGATGGAATTTTTAATTCTTCTTGGGGAACCTCTATTAAAGGTGGGCTATTTTGAACAAGATAACTTATTCTTGAAAAACTTTTTGATTTTTCTTCTCCATCATAGGCATAAACAATTGCTTCAAGCAGGTCATTCTCTTTTAATTTTGGAGGATTAAATACCGTCCTCTTTTCTTCCTGCATTTTTCCATTTATATACCATTCAACTATATAAGAGATTTCATCATTATCAGGGTCTTCTGCTTTACCAACTATTTCTATTTTTTCTGTAGTTGTAAGAATTGTATCAGGCGAAAAGCGTGCTTCAATCATTTTTGGTGGAGAATTTTTTATGAGGGCAGGGGCTGTTTTATAAGGTTTTCCATATTCCTTACCATCATAGGGAGTTATAATTGCGTAAAGCAAATCTCCCTTTTTAAATTTCTCAAGAGATATTTCTTTACCTTCAAAAACTTTTTCATCATTCACAAACCATTCTATTTTATAAATTATATCATCTTTATCTTTATCATTTGCTTTTATAAAAACCCCTGCCCTCATATTTTTTTTCAGATTTTCAGGTTCTATTTTTGCAGAAATTATTTCTGGCGGATGGTTTATTTTTTTCTCCTCTTTTTTACAGAGTGTGAAGAATAAAAGTAGGAAAACTAATATTTTCTTCATTCTTCTTTTTCCTCTTGTGCTTTCCCTTTTATTATAATTTTAAGAACTTTTATTCCTTCTCCTGGATTTTCAAAAAATTCTCCCTGCATGATTATTGCTTCAATATCAGCAACTATTGGAAATTCTATCTCGTTTATTTTTTTAGGGTTTCCACTTAAATCAGTGATAAATTTAGGATTTGAAAGAATTATATTTTCTATTGTTTCTTCCAACTTAATATTTCCATCTTTTAGATAGACCATATCGCCTTCAATTTTTTTGATGATTAAATTTTCTATCTTAGTTCTTACTTCTTTTTTCTCAACTTTTTGAAGTGTAAAAGAGCCTATTTTTATAATTTCT
>JBDRZF010000087.1:0-6095 GCA_039803805.1 Caldifarciminota bacterium | reverse complement strand
TTCTTCTTTCCTTTCTTTTCCTAAAAATGCTACAAAGAATACCCTTGCCATATAAAAGGCTGTCAGGAATACTCCTATTACTAAAAGGTAAAAGGGAAGTTTAAATTCTGATAAGTATGCTGCATGAATTATCTCTTCTTTTGAGAAAAATCCTGAAAAAGGAGGAATACCTGAGAGTGCTAAAAGCCCTATTAAAAATGAAAATCCTGTTACCGGCATCCTTTTTAAAAGTCCACCCATATCCCATATTGAGTTTGAATGAACTGCATGTATTGCACATCCTGCACATAAAAATAAAAGGGCTTTAAAATAAGCATGGGTAAAAAGATGAAAGAATCCTGCATTCATATTTCCAACTCCAAGCCCTGCCATCATATAACCAAGTTGTGAGATTGTTGAATAGGCTAAAACCCTTTTTATATCTTCCTGAACAATTGCCATTGTGGATGCTAAAACTGCTGTAAAGGCACCTATAAAGGCTATTATAAATAATGTTATTTTTGATAAAGAAAATAATGGAAATAACCTTGCAACCATATAAACTCCTGCTGCAACCATTGTTGCTGCATGAATTAAAGCAGATACAGGAGTTGGACCTTCCATTGCATCAGGAAGCCATATATGAAGTGGAAATTGTGCAGATTTTCCAATTGCTCCACAGAAAAGTAAGAGTGTGCCAGTTGTTATAATTCCCTGGGAAAATTCTGGAGCCTTTGAAAGTAAATCTTTAAGTTCAAAGCATCCTGTATGTTTGTATAGATATAAAAGACCAAGCATAAATCCTACATCACCAAGTCTTGTTGTCCAGAAAGCCTTGACTGCTGCCTTTGCAGCAGATGGTTTATAAAACCAGAATCCTATTAAAAGGTAAGAACATAATCCAACAAGTTCCCAGAATACAAATAATTCAAGTATGTTTTTTGAAAGGACCAAGCCCATCATTGAGAATGTGAATAAAGAATGATAGGCATAATATCTTCCAAGTGAAGGAGGAGTTTCATCTTTCATATATCCCAAGGAATAAATTTGAACCATTGATGCAACGAGAGCAACAACAAATAGCATTACAGTTGAAAGAGGGTCAACCCATATACCGAATTTGAATGTAAATAATTTTTGAGAAAGCCACAACCATTCAATAAAATATTCTCCTGGATTTTTATTAAGATGAATAAGAGAAAGTATTGAGAAGAATAAGGATAGTAAAACACAGGTTATTGAAAGATAGGCTGAGATTTTTCCGTATTTCCTTATGAAAAATCCTATTATTATAAATGATAAAAAGGGCAATAAAAAAGAAATAAGTGCATAAATTCCTATCATTTTTACCCCTTTAAAATATCAACTTCATCAGCCTTTGTTGTTTTTCTTATTCTGTATAAATAAAAAATTATTGCAAAACCAACTGCAACTTCACAAACAGTTATTGCAATACCAAATAATGGGAAAATGCTTCCTTCAATTTTCCCTAACATCCTTCCAAAGGCTGCAAAATTTAAGTTTGCTGAATTAAAAATAAGTTCAATTGCAATTAATATTCCAAGTGCACTTTTTCTTGTTAATACTCCAAAAACACCAAGAGAAAACATTATTGCTGAAATTATGAGTATTCCTTTTATTCCCATCATTCCCTCCTTGCAAGAACTATTCCACCAAAAAGTGCAGCAAGGAGCAAAAGGGAAAGGATTTCAAAGGGTAAAAGGTAATCAGTTTTAAACATAAAATCAGGAAGGCTTTTTAAAGACTCTTGAATATCTTTTGTTTCGGGGAATTCTGTAACAAGGATTATCCATAAAAGAAAAATAAATAAAATGATTGATATAATTCCTCCAAGAAAAGGTCTTCTTATTCCTGATTCAATGGGTCTCCCCACATATTCCTTTGCAAGCATAACAACAAATAGTATAAGTACTACTATTCCCCCTACATAAAGTAATATTTGAGTCCACCCTAAAAATTCAAATCCGAAGGAAATATAAAAAAAGGCAGTTAAAAATAAAACACAGGCAAGAGAAAGGGCTGATTTCATAAGGTCTTTATGAAAAACTGTTAAAATGGAAAATATAAAAATTAAAATTGAAAAAATTATATACAATCCTTTGTTTATCATTTCTCACCTCCTGAAACTTTTCTTGGTGGAGTTTGCATTTTCCTTAAAAATTCCCCTGTGCATTCAGATATTAAATCTTTATATTTTTCATAATTTTCAAGCAATTTCTCCTTTGTTAAAAATAGATTTTCCTTTTTATCTGTTGCCCATCCAAGAGTTCTTATCATAACAATTGCATCGTTTGGGCAAACCTGAACGCAGTATTCACAAAAAAGGCATGCTGAAAGATTTAATTCGTATTTTTCTGGATATAATCTTCCTTTTTCATTTTTTTCTTTACTTGGTAATACACTTATCACATTTGATGGACATATCATTTCACACAATTTACAGGCAATACAGTTTATAACACCATCTTCGTCTTTTGTTAGGGCAAAGAGTGGTGCTCTCATTCTTTTGGGCAATTCCCTTTTTTTATCAGGATACATACATGTTACAGGTTTTCTAAATAAATTTTTTAATGTTATATAAAGGGCTTTAACCAATTTATCCTCCTTTTCTTAAAATAATTACAAGTCCTGTTAGAAGTAAATTTAAAACACTTAAAGGGAAAAGGAATTTCCATGAAAAACCAAGAAGTTGGTCAATTCTCACTCTTAAATAGGACCATCTTATCCATAAAAGTATTAAAAACAGGAACAGGGATTTTATTAAGAACCATAAAGGTGATGGTAAAAGAGGACCTTTCCATCCCCCTAAAAACAAAATTGTTCCAAGTGCTGAAAGGGCTAAAATATGAGCATATTCTGCTGCATAGAATAATGCAAATTTCATTGAGGAATATTCAACAGTAAAACCTGCAACAAGTTCGCTTTCTGCCTCTGGTATATCAAAAGGAGTTCTATTTTCTTCTGCAAGTCCTGATAGTAAAAATATTATAAAAGAGATTTGTCCTATAACAGGATATAAAATAAACCATATCTTTTGTGCCTTTACAATTTCCTTTGCATTCAAAGAACCTGCAAGTGCACAAGGAACAATTATTGAGAACAAAAGTGGTATTTCATAGGAAACAATCTGGGCACCACCCCTTATTGCAGATATTAAAGGATATTTTGAGTTTGATGCCCATCCAGCCATAAATGCTCCCATTATAGAAAGAGAGGAAATTGCTATGAATGTAAGAATTCCAACTGAAATATCAGAAATCACTATATTTTCTGAAAAGGGGAGAATTGCAAAAAGGAGAGTTGCAGAAATTAAAACTACAAAAGGTGCAAGATTATAAATAAGTTTATCAACATTCTTTGGTGTTATATCTTCTTTTAAAATTAATTTAAGGACATCTGCAAGTGGTTGAAGCCACCCATGTGGTCTTCCAACATAATAGGGTCCTATCCTTGATTGCATTCTACCAGCAAATTTTCTCTCAATCCATGTGAGGTACGCAACTACTCCAAAAACTATTAAAAGCACAAATATCCCGTAAATTAAAGAATTAATTAATGCATTCATCTGTCCACATCCCCGAATACTGGGTCAAGGGAGCCAAGTATTGCAACAACATCTGCAATCAAGGCTCCCTTTAAAAGATATGGAATAACAGATAAATTGTAAAAACTTGGGGTCCTCAACTTTACTCTATAAAGGTTAGCCTTTCCATCTGAAAAAACATAAACTCCATTTTCCCCTCTTGGTGATTCAACTGCTGCATAAACTTCTCCTTCCTTTAATTTTATCGCTGTCTTAACTTTAACAGGCATCTGTGAATTTATAGGACCTGAAGGAAGTCCATCTATTGCCTGTCTTAATATCTTAACTGATTCTTTCATCTCCTCCATCCTTACCTTATATCTTGAATAAACATCACACCCATCAAAAGAAGGGATATTGAATTCAAATTTTTCATATGAAGAATAGGGATTTGCCTTTCTTAAATCAAATTTTACTCCTGACCCTCTTAAAACAGGTCCTGAGCATCCATATTCCATTGCAATTTCCTTTGGCAAAATTCCTATATTTTTTGTTCTTGCAAGAAAAACAGGGTTATTTTCAAGCATATCTTCATATTCCTTTAATTTTTTTTCAAAATCATTTAAAAAATTCTTTAAATCTTTATCAAATTCAGGATAAATATCATATCTTACACCACCAAAGCATATTAAATTTGGATGCATTCTTGAACCTGTCCATTTTTCAATTATATCAAGTATTTTTTCCCTTTCCCTGAAAGTATATAAAAATATTGTGCTTCCACCACCAAGTGCACCTCCCATATCAAGACAGAATGTTCCAAGGAAAACAAGGTGTGAGGATATCCTCATAAGTTCTGCACCTATTACTCTTAAATATTCTGCTCTTTCAGGAACTTTGATATCGGCAAGTTTTTCAATTGCAAGTGCAAAGGGGAATTCATTACTTATTGCTGATAAATAATCATTTCTATCAAGGATAGGTAAGAATTGGACAGGTGTTAAATTCTCAGCGAGTTTTTCAACCCCTCTATGAAGATAACCAATATGCGGTATTACATCCTTTATTTTCTCTCCTTCAACCTTAATCTGCATCCTGAAAACACCATGGGATGCAGGATGCTGTGGTCCCATATTTACCCACAATTCCTCAAACCCATTACCTTCTTTTCTTTCTATTTCCATCTTACCTCCAATTTTTATAAGGAGCATTAATCGGGAAATCTTTTCTTAAAGGATGTCCCTCATAATCTTCTGGAAGAAGAATCCTTCTTAAATCAGGATGATTTTTAAATTTTATTCCAAATAAATCATATATTTCCCTTTCCATCCAGTTTGCACCACTATAGATATCACATAGAGTTTCAATTTCTTCATTTTCTTTTATCTTTGTTTTTAGAAAAATAATATCCTTTTCTGGAATATTCCTTAAGGCATAAACAATTTCAAAATAATCTTTAAAGTGAACTGCTGTTATAAAAGAAAGAAATCTAAATCCCTTTTCTTTTAAAAAATTAAAAATTTCTTTTAACTTTTCCTTTTCAAAAATTAGAAAGCCGTCTTTTTCAGAAACACCAAAATTATTTTTCAATTCTTCAGAGAGTTCTTTCATATTTCCTCCATAATTTTTTTCTTTAAAAGTTCTATACCTTCAATAAGTCCTTCAGGAGTCGGAGGACAACCAGGAATATATACATCAACAGGGATTATTTTATCAACACCAGGGACAACTGAATAGATATTTCTATAAAAATCACCTGATATTGCACATGAGCCCATTGCAATTACCCATTTAGGATTTGGCATCTGTTCATAAAGCCTTTTAATAACAGGAGCCATTTTGATTGTAACAGTTCCAGCAACAATCATAAGGTCTGCCTGCCTTGGAGTTGCTCTTAATATTATTCCGAACCTGTCAAGGTCATATCTTGAAGCATATGTGCACATCATTTCAATTGCACAGCAGGCAAGTCCGAAAGTAAGTGGCCAAATAGAAGATTTTCTTCCCCATGCAAATAATTTTTTTGTTTGAGTTAATATAATGCTTCCACCAGGAAATTTTTGGACAAATTCTCCAAATTTTAAAAAACCATCACCATACAATTTTTTTTCATTTACTCCCATTTTATAACTCCTTTTACTAAAAGATAAATCCAGCCAAGAAAAAGTATAAGAACAAATAAGGCAATTTCAATAAATCCCTGTATTCCAAGTCCTTTTGGATTCAATGCCCATAAAAGCAAGAATACTCCTTCAACTTCAAAAATTATAAAAGAAAGTGCAAGTAGATAAAATCTTACATTATATCTTGACCATGCTTCTTCAGAAACAGGAATTTCTCCACATTCATAGGGATTTAATTTATATTCCTCAGGTACTTTTGGTGCAAGCACTTTGGGAAGGAGAACTAAAATACACCCAATAAAAAGGACTAAGAGAAGAAAGATAAATAAACTTAGGTAATTCACGAATTTCTCCTTTTTAAAGAGTTTTAAGTATAAAGAAATTAAACTTTTTTAGTCAAAAAATAAGGTTTCTTTTGCTTTTGAAATGAAAAATTGGAATAAATTCAA